>NZ_PGFD01000003.1:300000-401999 GCF_002797535.1 Chryseobacterium geocarposphaerae | reverse complement strand
TTTTAGACTGAATGGAGCTTCCGGTAATTAAGTACTGAAGATCTACGGTTGGAGTCACCTGGCTTAGAAAATCCTGAGTGGTGGATTTGATGTCTGTCTGCCATAGGACTTCCTGAGCCGAAACGCTCAGAACTGTGCATAGGAAGTATGCACCGATATAGAGTTTTTTCATCCCGTATTATGTTTAAGTTTACTGTTATTAATTTAAAAACGTTGTAAAAATATCACTTTTACTTCACACTATTTAGATTTACAATGAAGTATTTCTGAAATTCAACAGCTTTTTTAGTGCATTCATCTATTCCTAAATCCTGAAACAAAGGTATTGTAGCAATGCGACAAATCTTGACGTATTATAGAAACGCCTTTGTTGGATAATTAAGCGGTAGGTTTTCTAATTCTGAAAAACACATAGAATAAATAAAAAGAGAGAACCTTCTAATATCATAGAAAATAATAGAGTACCTACTTTACGGTTTTGGACGTAGTATTATTATGTTATAATGAATTTTCGGGGCGGCACCTTTGGTGCCGCCCCGAAAATTTTTAACCATTAAATGATTTATAGATTCATAAACAACTTCGGATTGACCGGAGTATTGTTTTTATGTACTTCATAATGAAGATGCGGCCCAGTGGAACGCCCGGAATTTCCAGACTTCGCAATAACTTCTCCCACTTTTACTTTATCATTCACCTTGGCAATAAGCTGAGACAGATGTCCGTAGAGGGTAGCCAAACCATTTCCGTGAGATACAATTACGCAATTTCCGTAACCGCCTTTCTGACCTGAGAAAATTACAGTTCCTGCAGCAGCTGCTCTTACGTCGGAACCAAACGCAACGGCAATATCCAGTCCTTTATGGAATTGCATTTGATCTGCTTCAGCAGGAGGATTGTTTTTTTCTGTAGTAATCTTAGAAGTTGTTGCAGCAGGAGATTTTCCGGAAGTTGAGTTGGCAGCAACAGTTGAAGATGCTTTAGGAGTTACCATTACTTTTATCTCTCTTTTATTTCCGTAGCTATCGGTTACTTCAACGATTTTTTCTACAGGTTCTGCTTTTACTTCAGGGGCAGGTGCAGAAGCCACAGCAGGTGCTGTAACATTAGGTTTTACAGATGCATATACTGTTTTGAAAGGAATAGGATTTTTTCTGACACCGAAATTGGATGAAATATATCCGTCTGTAGGCATTCCCAGAGGAACCTGCATCAGTTTGTTTTGAAGATCCATTAAATATTGGCTGTATCGGTTGGCCTGTTTTGCAAGATATACGGAGTTAGAAATGCTATCTTGGCTCAGAACTGTCAGTTTTCCATTGCTGATGTCCTTTGATTTTAAGAAGGAATTCAGTTCGTTTACAGTTTGATCTACTAATGCAAGATCAGTTTTCATTTTCAGATAATCTACACTGTCTCTTTCAGTGTTTATTTTTACAAGATTTACTTCATAGTTTTTATTATCCTTTTCAGAAAATAACTTTGCAATGAATATACCTTGTGCAAAAACTACTAATAAAAGTCCGCCTAAGACGAAGTTTACGTTCTTTTTGCTGCTTAGAAATCTCTTCATTTTTTCTTTTCTTAGTATTTAAAACGGTTTTAAGGTTGCAAATTTAATTAAAAATAATTTTTTAAGAATATTTGTAGTAAAAATTTAGTTTTTTATCTATTTAACGTTTAATTAGATATTTAATTGTGTACAAGTGTTAATTTTATCTAAAAATGGCTTTTATCATGTGATTAAAACTCTTATGCAATCTAGGTTTTAATATATTTGCAGTTCACAATCAATTATGGCAAAAAAGAAAATAACATCAGAATCTTCGAGTTCCAAAAAGAATAAAAATGATATTTCTGTAGGCGTTGTAGGAAGCGGAAGTTTTGCAACGGCAATTGTAAAAATGCTTGTGGAAAACTGCAAAGTAGTGCATTGGTGTGTAAGAAATGAGTTTGTGAAAGGAGCCATCGAACTTCGCGGACATAATCCGACTTATCTTACCGCAGTAAATTTTAATCTTAAGAATCTAAAGCTTACAACAGATATCAATGAACTGGTTTCTGCCTGTGATATTATTGTTTTAGCAACACCTTCCATTTATCTTTCAGATACTATGGATAAAATGAGTTGTGAATACACAGACAAGATCTTTGTTTCAGCAATTAAAGGGATCATCCCTAAAGTAAATGATGTAGTGGCTCATTATCTGAGAGATGAATTTAAAATAGGTTTCAGGAATCAGGCAGTTATTGCAGGACCTTGTCATGCAGAGGAAGTTGCAATGGAAAGACTTTCTTATCTTACCATTGCCACAGTAGAGGATGAAATTTCAGAAAAACTGGTAAGTATTTTTAATTCGGATTTTATTAAAGTTCATTCCAGTAAAGATATTTTAGGAAATGAATACAGTGCAATTCTGAAGAATATTTTTGCGATCGGAGCTGGGATTGCAAGCGGATTAGGATATGGAGATAACTTTACCGCTGTTTTTGTTTCTAATGCTATCCGAGAAATGGAAACATTCCTGGAAGCAATCTATGAAGCACCACGAGACGTTAACGAAAGCGCTTATTTAGGAGATTTATTGGTAACGGCTTACTCTTTATTCTCAAGAAACAGAAACTTAGGAAACCTTATTGGAAAAGGCTATACCGTGAAATCGGCAATTCAGTCGATGAACATGGTAGCGGAAGGGTATTATGCCGCAGATTCTATTTATAAAACTTCAAAAGAAAAAGGCTTAAAGCTTCCAATCGTTGATACAGTGTACGGAATTCTGTATGAAGGAAAAAATGCGGAAAAACAGTTCAAAAAGTTGACTACAAAGCTGAATTAAAAACAATTATAAAAATATTAAAAAGCGCCGGCAATTTTGTCGGTGCTTTTTATTTATAGATTCAATTTCAATCAATTGATATTTTCCATTGTATTTCCTTCCGAGAAAAAAAATGTTGAAAACGGTAAAAATAAGATGCTAAAATGAAATCTATTTTAAGAAGTTTTCCCGAAATTTGATATAAATTTGAAATTATGTCACAATCGCTTATTAGCAGAACACCGAAACCCAAATATGACGTTGTACTGATAGGTGGCGGAATTATGAGTGCCACTTTAGCAACATTACTTCACGAATTTGATCCTAATCTGGAGATTGCAATTTTTGAGAGATTAGGAAGGTTTGCAAAGGAAAGTACCGCAGCGTGGAACAATGCAGGAACAGGACATTCTGCTTTTTGTGAGCTTAATTATACCCCCGAAAAAGAAGACGGCTCAATAGATATTTCAAAAGCTGAAAGTATTGCCGAGCAGTTTGAAATTTCAAAACAGTTTTGGTCATATTTAGTAAATAAAGGATATATCAAAGATCCTAAAGACTTTATCAATTCTTGTCCGCATATGAGTCTGGTATTTGGTGAAAAAGATGCCGAATATCTTAGAAAACGTCATGAAAAATTATCAGAATCGGTTTTATTTCAGGGAATGGAATTTTCTACCGATCATGAGAAGCTAAAAGAATGGATTCCTTTAGTCATGAGCAAAAGAAACGGATCTGAAGTATTGGCTGCAACCAAGATGGATTTGGGTACCGATGTAAATTTCGGAACTTTGACAAGAAAAATGGGAAGACATTTATTGGAAGATTCCAATGTGGAAGTATTCTTATACCATGAAGTAAAAGATATTGATCCCAGAAATGACGGAAAATGGGAAATGAAGGTAAAGGATAGAATTCACAGTCACAAGCAGGAAGTTGTTGCAGATTTTGTATTTATCGGAGCAGGAGGGTATGCTTTACCGTTGCTTGACAGTTCAGACATTAAAGAAAGCGAAGGATACGGAGGTTTTCCGGTTTCCGGGCAATGGCTGGTTTCTCACAATCAGGAACTGGTAAAAAAACATCAGGCAAAGGTCTACACTCAGGCAACAGTAGATGCTCCGCCAATGTCAGTTCCCCACTTGGATTTAAGAATTATTGATGGTGAAAAAGCGCTTCTTTTTGGCCCTTTTGCAGGATTTTCTACCAAATTTTTGAAAGAAGGAAGCTATCTTGATTTACCTGAAAGTGTCAATACGAAGAACTTAAGATCTCTATTTGGAGCTTGGTGGCATAATATTCCTTTAACAAAGTATCTGATTCAGCAGGTGGCAATGACCAAAGCGCAAAGAATGCAGCATCTGAGAGAATTTATAAAAGATGCCAAAGAAGAGGACTGGGAATTGAAAGTTGCCGGACAAAGAGTACAGATCATAAAAAAAGACGAAAAAGAAGGCGGAAAACTGGAATTTGGGACAGAAGTTGTCGTTAACAAAACCGGAACTATCGCTTCATTATTAGGAGCTTCTCCGGGGGCTTCTACCGCAGTATATGCTATGCTACAGGTTCTTGAAAAATGCTTCCCTGAAAAGCTTGAGGGGGAATGGAAAGAAAAATTGTTAGAAATGATTCCCTCTTATGGACAAAAACTAGCGGAGCATCCTGAGCTTACAGAAAAAGTAAGAAGTTATTCTAAAGAGAAGCTTGAATTAGAATATTAAATAACAAACAGAATAGATAATGGGTAATGTAACAATAACTCATTATCTATTACTCATGACTTATAAATAAACGTGGCTGAAACAATAGTAAAACCTATTATAGAAAAAGAAATTCTGGAATCCCTTCAAACGAAAGTAGAAGAGGAAAAGCAGGTTATTGTTCACTGCTGCTTTCCTGCATCACCGTTTCTGGGAAATCTTATCCGGATCTGGAGATCCACTTACCTTTTTGATAACAATTCTGACCATAAAAGTCACCTGATCCATACGGAAAATATTTCAATATATCCCAACTGGACGCCGGTTCCCTTTATGAAAGACTTTTGGTTTACTCTTGTCTTCTCCGGACTTCCCAAAGATTGTAAAAGTTTCGATTTTCGGGAAGTTATTCTGGAAGAAGGAGGTTTTTTTGTACAATCCATTAAAAGAAATTCGTCTGATATCTATAAAATTAAAATCTCCGAATAACAATGAAGCCATATCTTGTATTTCTACTTTTACTGCTTCCTATCTTTAGCTTTTCTCAAAAGAATGTAACTGCCAAAACAATTTTAAAACAGGAAGCAAAAGAAATTAAAGAAATAAAAAAATTTCAAAAGGAGCTGAATGAAGAATATTTAAATCCTAAAGAGACTCCTTTGAGAGGAGATAACTTCACGCACTTTAAAAAACATCCTTTCTTTCCGGTAGATTTGAAATACAGAGTCAAAGCAAAATTTGTTAAAACAGAAAATCCTGTACCCTTTGATTTTCCGACATCTTCAGGAAAGACGAAATCTTATCAGGAATTCGGAAAAGCGACATTTGAACTTGACGGGAAACCTTATACACTTACAGTGTATCAGAGTTTAGATCTTATGAAAATGGAAAAATACAAAGACCATCTTTTTCTTCCTTTTCGGGATGCTACCAATGGAAAAGAAACATATGGAGGCGGAAAGTATTTAGATTTGAAAATACCGGCAGGAGACTCGATTATTTTAGATTTTAACCAGTCTTATCATCCTTATTGTGCCTACAATGCGTATGATTACAACTGCCCGATTGTTCCGGAGGAAAATAAACTTCCTGTTGAAATCAGAGCAGGAGTAATGTATCAAGATATTTATCATCACTAATTAATTCTGAATGGTTCATTTAAAATTTTTTCTTCCTGAGGATTTGGCCGGACTTCGTTATGTTTTGGATGAAAAACAAAGCCTTTATACATCTACTGCAGAGCAGGCATTAGAAAGAATAAAAGAAAGAGGGGATGACTTGGCATTTCCGGTTTCCATTTTTGATGATGAAAAGGTAGCGGGCTTTTTAGTCTTGGACTTTGGAGCAGATAAATTTGATATTACCGATAATCCTAATTCCGTTTTACTCCGGTCATTATCAATCAATCCTGAATTTCAAGGAAAAGGGATTGGGAAGTCAGCAATGTTAGTAACAGATGAATTTGTAAAAAAACATTTCAGTACCTGTGATGAAATCGTTCTTGCGGTGAATCAGAATAATAGGCTTGCTTATGAAATCTATCTGAAGACAGGATATTCATATGATGGAAAGATGAGAGAAGGAAGAAGCGGCCCGCAATATCTGATGTATAAAAAGCTTTAAGAAAATTTTAATTCCTGTTTTTTTTATTTTGGCTTGATTATTTCCCTTAATTTTAAGTAAAATACAAATTAAAAATGGAAATTTCTCTTAAAAATCAAGTCGCAGTCATTACAGGGGCCAGTAGCGGAATTGGAGCCGGAGTGGCAAAATCTTTAGCATCTGCAGGTGCCACAGTTGTTGTGAATTATCCATTTGAAGGGTCAATGAAACAGGCAAATATTGTTCTCAAGGAAATTATAGATGCCGGTGGAAATGGAATTATTTACCAATGTGATGTTTCCAAAGAAGATCAGGTGGTTAAAATGTTCCAGGATATTGTTTCAGAGTTAGGAACGGTGGATATTCTCATCAATAATGCAGGAATTCAGAAAGATGCAAAATTTACCGAAATGACTATCGATCAATGGAATGCTGTTATGGGAGTTAATCTAACCGGTCAGTTTCTATGCGCCAGAGAAGCTATTAAAGAGTTTCTTCGCCGCGGAATTGACCCTTCGCGTTCTGTAGCCTGTGGAAAAATTATTCATATCAGTTCCGTACATGAGATCATTCCTTGGGCAGGACATGCCAATTACGCTTCAAGTAAAGGAGCGATAAAGATGCTGATGCAGACATTGGCTCAGGAATATGGAGCCGCTAAAATCAGGGTGAATTCCATTTGCCCGGGAGCGATCCAGACGCCAATCAATACTAATGCATGGAATACCAAAGAGGCTTTGAATTCTTTGCTTACCTTAATCCCGTATAATAGAATCGGGCAGCCTGAAGATATAGGAAATCTGGCGGCATTTTTGGCAAGTGACCTTTCAGATTATATTACAGGAAGCAGTATTTTTATTGATGGCGGGATGACCACTTTTGAAAGTTTCTCGACAGGAGGATAAAAATTTTGAATAGTTGGGAATCCTGTAATTTTTTAATATCCTGAATTTATCATTTATTTAAAAAGCTATGAAAGAAAAGCAAAGGCTTTCAGATATCTCATGGAAAAAATGGGGTCCTTATGTAAGCAACAGGGAATGGGGAGTTGTGCGTGAAGATTACAGTGCAGACGGTGATGCATGGAATTATACTAATCACGATACCGCAGAAGCAAAAGCATATAGGTGGGGAGAGGAAGGAATTTGCGGAATTTGTGATGATCTGCAGAAACTTGTTTTTTCAATAGGTTTTTGGAATAAGAAAGACAGAATGATAAAAGAACGTTTCTTTGGCTTAACCAATGGCCAGGGAAATCATGGAGAAGATGTAAAAGAATATTTTTATTATCTGGATTCTACGCCTACGCATTCGTATATGAAGATGTTGTATAAATATCCTCAGAATCCTTTTCCGTATGAAGATCTTATCCGGACAAATGCTGCAAGAAGCAAAAACGAACCTGAATACGAATTAATAGATACCGGAATCTTTGATCAGAATGAATATTTCGATGTTTTTATTGAATATGCCAAAGAAAGTCAGAATGATATTTTAATCAGACTTACTGTTGTCAATAAATCAGAAAAAGAAGCACCTCTCATTATTCTGCCGACAGCTTGGTTCCGGAATACCTGGAAGTGGGGGTACGATGATTATAAGCCTCAATTGACGGCCGGAGAAGCATTGTCTGTTAAGGTTAATCATAGAGACCTGGAAATAAAAAATATTTATGCAAAGCAATCTTTAAAAATTTTGTTTTGTGATAATGAAACCAATAATTCAAGACTTTATCAATCTCCAAATGAATATAAATATTGTAAAGACGGAATCAACGATTTTGTAATCACCGGAAACACGGAATCTATTAACCCTCAGAATGCAGGAACTAAAAATTCTTTTTTTATCGATGAAAGTTTTAAAGCTAAAGAAACGAAGATTTTTGAATTCAGGCTTACCGATAAAGATCTGGAACAACCTTTTAAAGACTTTGATGCAGTTTTTAATTCCAGACAGCAGGAAGCAGATGAATTTTATTCTGAAATTCAGAAAGGAATACAATCGGAGGATGAAAAGCTGGTACAAAGGCAGGCTTTTGCGGGAATGCTCTGGAACAAAATGTTTTATCACTATAATGTTGAAAAATGGCTGAAAGGTGATCCTGCAGAAATGAAACCTCCTGCTTCCCGGGAAAAAATAAGAAATCAGGACTGGAAACATCTCAATAATGAACATATTATTTCCATGCCGGATAAATGGGAATATCCATGGTATGCGACTTGGGATCTTGCTTTCCATACGATAAGCTTTTCTCTGATAGATCCGGAATTTTCGAAACATCAGCTAAAGCTTTTTCTTTTTGAATGGTATATGCATCCGAACGGACAGCTTCCTGCCTATGAATGGAATCTAAGTGATGTAAATCCGCCGGTTCATGCATGGGCTGTTTTCAGGGTTTTTAAAATAGATGAATATTTACAGGGAAAAGCAGATATTGCATTCCTTGAAAGTGCTTTTCAGAAGTTGCTTTTAAATTTTACCTGGTGGGTTAATAAAAAAGACAACAATGGGAATAATATTTTTGAAGGCGGTTTTTTAGGACTGGATAATATTGGCGTTTTTGACAGAAATACCACTCTTCCCAATGGAGAACAGCTGGAGCAGGCCGACGGAACAAGCTGGATGGCAATGTTTGCCCTGAATATGATGAGAATTGCTCTTGAGTTGGCACTTTATAATAATGTCTATGAAGAGATGGCAATGAAATTTTTCGAGCACTTTCTTTCTATTGCAAATTCTCTGGATAATATGGGGGAAGAAAATTTCAGTCTCTGGGATGAAGAAGACGAATTTTTCTATGATGCCCTTTCATCAAGTGAAGGAAGCCACATGTACTTAAGATTGAGAACAATAGTTGGGCTTATTCCCATGTTTGCCGTTGAGGTGATTGATGATGAGATGATAGAAAACCTTCCTAATTTCAAGAAAAGAATGAAATGGGTGCTTGACAATAAACCCGAATTAGCCTCTTTAGTTTCACGATGGGAAGTGAAAGGTCAGGATTCCAAACATTTGCTGTCGCTTTTACGTGGCCATCGTTTAAAAAGACTGCTTTCCAGAATGCTGAATCCGAAAGAATTTTTAAGTGATTACGGAGTCCGTGCGTTGTCTAAAGAATATGAAGAAAATGCCTATACCTTAAAATTAAATGAAACTGATTATACCGTAAAATATACTCCTGCGGAAAGTGACAGCGGGCTTTTTGGAGGAAACAGTAACTGGAGAGGTCCGATCTGGTTTCCGATAAATTTTTTAATCATTGAAAGCCTCCAAAGGTTCTTCTTTTACTATAGCCCTGATTTTTTGGTAGAATATCCTACCGGAAGCGGAAATTATTCAAATCTGGACGAGATCGCAGACGCATTAAGCAGAAGATTATCTAAAATATTTTTGAAAGACGAAAACGGTAATCGTCCTGTTAATGGTCAGTATCAAAGGTTCCAGACGGATCCTGATTTTAAAGACTATATTTTGTTTTACGAATATTTTCACGGAGATAGCGGCCGTGGAGTAGGAGCTTCCCATCAAACGGGATGGACCGGGTTGATCGCAAAAATTCTTCAGCCGAGATTTTCTAAAAAAGAAATTGCTGAATCGGAAACTGAAAGTCCAGAAAATGTAAAGTCACCCAAAAGCACATAAAATAATATTGCTTTTATTCAAAAATCTGCTGGATAATTTCCAGGGAACCGGGTGTTTTGAAATCTGCGAAATGGTAATGATAGTAAACTAAAATACTGTCCAGAATATTTCTGCGGATCTTAGAAGGTATCTTGATATTATAAGGATTTTCTGAAGAAAGAACATTTTTCCAAACCTGGGAATTGTATTCGTCAAAAAGATGATGAGCCATTTCAAAAGTAAAAACTCCTGTTTCAGGGTTCAGATATTTACCTTCATTAACGAGAGGGGCTACTCCCTGTACTTTTAATATTTTAATCAAAAAAATTAAATGGGATTGATAATTCTTGAGATTAAGCTCCTGAAGAAATTCATCAATCCCAGTAAATATTGAAGCGTTTTTATTTTCAATTCTTAAAATCTGATGTAAAAAATCTGAAATAAAAAATACAACGGTATTGGCATTAATATCCTCATAGAAATCATAAAACTCATTCAATTCGAATTTTGAAATCGTAGGAATGCCATTACCTTTTGCAATATGAGTTACAAAGTTGAGTTTATTTAAAGGAAGAAGAAACGCTTTCTTTTTGCTCTTTTTATTGTAAATTCCCTTTAAGAAATAACTTTGAAAGCCATCATTTTCTGTAAATGCATGAATGATGGCATCATTTTCTCCGTATTTTAGGTAAGAAAGTAAAAATCCGTCCTGTGAATTCATTAATTAACCACGGCTATTTTTGCAGTAGCTTTATCTGAGCCGTCTTCATTAGTCATTAACACAAAATAAATTCCGGAAGCTACTCTTGTCCCGCGCTGGTTATTAAGATCCCATTCGTAATATCCAGCTCTGGCTACTGCTGAATGAACAATATTTCCGGCTGCATCCGTAATTCTGATATTTGTTTTTTCTGCCAATCCTTTAATCGTAACTTTCCCCTTAAAGTTGGAATAGACAACTGGATTCGGATATACTAATACATTTCCGAAGTTGGAAGTTACATCTCCTACATCTCCTTGATAAGTGACAATCCCATCGTAGGTAACAAAATAAACTTTTCCGGTTTTTTTGTCAACTTTTATATCGGTTACGCTGTTTGTCGGAAGCGGGGAATTTTCTTTAGTGAAGTGTTTAATGGTCTGCTCTCCGTTAGCTGAAAGATAATATACACCACCACCATCTATAGAAATCCACTTTTGATTTCCGGCATCAACTTCTATTTGTAAAATTTGAGAATCTTTGAAAAGTTCTTCTGCTATACCGGCTTGTTCTATTACTATAGGTTCTACCTGAGGATTGCTTTTTACTTCAGCAGCAGCATTAGGTAAAATTCTTAATCCTGCATCGGTACCAATCCATGCATCTCCGGATTTGTCAATAGCTACAGAGAGTGTACCTCCTGAATTACTAGGCAACCCATGAGAATTGTTAATAATATACTTTACATCATCTGTTAAATCAGGTGTTTTTTTATAGTCATAAACCATGAAATCATTTGATCTTGGTAAAGGAATCCAAAACAGTCCCTGATAGAAAAGAGGTTGCTGAACTGCGCTACTTGTTATATCAAAATTTTTCACTAAAAACTGATCCGTGGCTTTATCATAATATGAAATAGCTGCAGAAGTACCCTGAGCTGTAGAAAACCCGATAGTCGCAAAAAGATTATTAAGATCGTCATAAGCAAATCCTACGGGACGTCTAAGCCAGATACTTGGTTCATCCAGATCATAGTATTTTGTAAAATCGAAGTCTTTTAAGGTTGAATTGTACTTAAGTTTATAAATCCCATGTCCGGTACTGACATTGTAATTTGTAAAAAATAGGTCGGTATTATTCGTTTGATCAAAAATAGCATCCAAAACATTAAACTTCATGGTTCCGGATTTAAAATATGAAGGATAAATCCACTGCATCCCATCAAAATAATAAAATCCTGGATTTTTTGGATTATCAGCGGCACCGTTAAAACCATCTATCCTTGCGCCACTTGAAACCAAAAGTTGGTTCTCATTGAATATTCTTATTTTATATGAGTCATTAAAATACGGTCCGTCCGGTTTGAAAGTATTGCGTTCTTCATTTTTTATCCCCGAAAGTTTGGTCCCTGTGTAAATTTTTGAATTGATACGCGTTGCGGTATTACATTCTTCTCCTATGGAAACATTTCCGATCAAACCTCCTGTAAGACTATAACTATAAACATTTTGAATATCTGCAACAACGATATTATCTCCGTTCACAACAACATCCTGTATATTGGTGAATGTTTGAGGAAGAGTAGTGAATGTATTATTAATGAGTAATTGTACGTTGGTAGATGAAGAAAATGCTACGGTAGACTCAGAATCAATATCCGTAAAAGCTCCCGGGATTTCTGTTGTCCAGGTTGAAAATACAGGAAACGTTGTATTTAAATCGTGGGTTTTAAGTCCGTTATTTGTTACTGAATATACTTTATTATTTAAAATTGTAGCTTCATTACTTGCCTGATAAACCCCTCCTGAAACGAAAAATGCAGAATCTCCGAATTCTTTCTTTTTAAGATCAAAAATAGAAACTCCATATCCTACAGAAACAACGGCTTTGTCTCCCGTAATCGATATATGGTTGATTTTCTTACTCCCATTATAGCCTGTTGCAATAGGGATATCAACAACATAAGTGATTCCATTCGGATCAATGACATCTAATGAGCCATTTTGATACCCTACTAATCCTATTTTTGTCTGAGGATTGTAATCGAAAGCTGAAATTTTAACTTCATGAAGTCCGTTAGCTTTAGACAGCTTATTAATTTCTCCTGTTGAAATATTATAATAAAAAATTCCGTTTTCTGTTGCAGCTATTATTTTTCCATTATCCTCTTTCATAGCCAGTACATTATTATAAGAAAATATGTCCTGCCACTTTTTTGAAGTAATGTTTTGTGCATTGATAAAATGCAGAGAAGCTAAAACGCCAAGAGAAATTAAAAGTTTTTTCATGTTATGCTATTATGCTGCTGTCAATTACCTGATTATTCCAGGAAATATGTTTTACGTTTTTATTTGAATCGAAAAAGAAATCTATTCTCCCCAATAGAAGACCTGCCCATCCAACCTGGTTTACCAGAACGTTTTTACCCGCTCTGTTGGTAAAAGTTTGTGGTTCCGGTAAGAAAGTATGAGTATGACCACCCAAAATAATATCAATATTCTCAGTTTGGGCAGCTAAGATTTTATCGCTTACTTTATTGGGCTCGTCTTTGTAATCGTAGCCGATGTGCGAAAGACAGATTACCAGATCACATTTTTGTTCATTTTTTAGGAAATTGGAATAATGTTGAGCCACATCAATAGGATCTGAATACACCGTTTCTCCATATTGCTTTTTACCCACTAATCCGTCCAATTGAATTCCTACCCCGAAAAGTCCGACCTTAATTCCGTTTTTATTAAAAATCTTGTATTGGGAAGTTTTTCCGTCCAGAACAGTATTCTTAAAATCATAATTTGAACAGATAAAAGGGAACTTTGCATTAGGTAAAACCTTTAAAAATCCATCTAAACCGTTATCAAAATCATGATTCCCCATTGTTGAAGCGTCGTACTTCATCATGGACATTAGTTTAAACTCCAGTTCACCTCCGAAAAAGTTGAAATAAGGAGTTCCCTGAAAAATATCTCCGGAATCCAAAAGTAAAAGATTGCTTTCCTGACTTCTGATTTGCTGAATTAAGCTAGCCCTTCTTGCAAAACCTCCCTGATTAGGATTTTTAGTATAGCTTGCATCAAAAGGCTCTATTCTGCTGTGCTGATCGTTGGTATGAAGAATGGTCAGTTTGTTTGCGGATTTTAAGTCAAGAATATTGAATTCTTCCGCCATCATCATATTGGGAGCTAAAGCCATTGCTAAAGTTCCGCCACCTATTGCTTTTAAAAAACTTTTTCTATCCATTATTTCTTACCGATAAAATTTAAACGAACATCATTGTTTACTACAACTTCAGGAGTTTTCTTAAAATAATCAATAAAAAGATCTCTTAACTTAATTCCTGTCGGGATAGATTCTCCTTTAGCAAAGAATTTCATGTTGTCACCACCCAAAGCCAGATAATCTGATGTAGCAATATAGTAATCCTGAGTTGGGTTTACTGCCTTTCCGTTGATTAAAGTTTTGGTTAATTGCCCGTTATTGGTTTCAATGTATAAATGGGAAACAGGATTATTCACCTGAGTTTTGGCATAATAATCATAAAGACCCTGTAAATCTGCTCCTTTCATTTTTACAATGATTACCTCATTTTCGAAAGGCATTACTTCAAATACACTTTTCAGCAAGATATCGCCTTTACCGATCGTTGTACGGATGCCCCCGATATTGATCAGCGCCGCGTCGACATTTTTCTGAAGATTTTTCTTCGCCCACTCATTAGCCCCATCGAATGTATAGTCTGCTAAAAGATTACCCAAATTACTGTTATCCCCTTGCTTGGTAAGATCTATATTGGTATGGGAGATTTTCTGATTCATCTCCTTATCCAGTTTCTGCTTATAAGGTTCAATAATTTTTACAAACTCATCATCATTCTTTAGCTCATTATTAATAGAAATGTTTTTCTGGGTTTTCACCTCCACAAGCTGTACAGAAGAGGCCGAAGAAGCCGTCTTACAAGCGGATAGTGTTACCAAAGCAATTTCTAGTAATATGAATTTATTTTTCATAATCTCTTTTAGTATATGCAAATATAATTATATGTAGAATAAAACATTATTATTTATTATAAATTCTTAGCGTAAATGATTAAATTTGACAAAAATAATTCTAACAGATGAGCATTTTAAAAGGAGTAGGTGTTGCATTGGTAACACCCTTTAATGAAGATTTATCCGTAGATTTTGATAGTTTAACAAAATTAGTCGACTACAACATCGAAAACGGAACCAATTATTTAGTTGTTTTGGGGACTACAGCCGAAGCTGCAACGCTTTCTGCTGAAGAGAAGAAACAGGTAATTGAGCATATCATTAAGGTTAATAATAAACGCGTTCCTTTGGTGCTAGGAATTGGCGGAAATAATACTCTTGAGGTCAAGAAACAGATTGAAGAAGCAGATCTTTCTGCATTTGAAGCCGTACTTTCTGTATCTCCATATTACAACAAACCTAATCAGGAAGGACTTTATCAGCATTATAAAGCGCTTGCTTCTACAGGAAAGAACATTATTATTTACAATGTTCCTTCAAGAACAGGACAAAATATTGAAGCAGAAACAACACTACGTTTGGCAAAAGAATTCCCGAATTTATTTTTAATCAAAGAAGCGGCACCAAACATTCTTCAGTATTTTGATATTTTAAGAAAGAAACCTGAAGGATTTAATTTAGTTTCCGGAGATGATGAATATACGCTTCCTGTAACTTTAGCAGGTGGAAACGGAGTGATTTCTGTAATCGGACAGGCTTATCCAAAAGAATTTTCTACAATGGTTCAGCTGGCTTTTGATAGAAAAGTGGATGAAGCTTATGAGATTCACAATAAATTGGTTGAAATCACAAGATTGATTTTTGCAGAAGGAAACCCTTGCGGAATTAAAGTAATTTTGGCAGAAATGGGAATTATCAAAAACTATTTAAGACTTCCATTAGTCCCTGCTTCAGAAGGTCTTCATGCGAAGATTAAAGCTGAAATGGCAAATATTTAATAGATTTTCAGTAACATTTTTTAGTTACTATAAACATATAAGGTGAAAAGTTTTAATGCTTTTCACCTTTTTTACTAATAAAATTTAACTATAATGGAATTTATAAAAGCTACAGAAAGTGATATTCCTTTAATCCAGGAGTTGGCAAGAAGATCCTGGGAAAATGCTTATGCAGAAATACTTTCTGATGAGCAGATGGAATATATGCTGAACACAATGTATTCTAAAGAAGAAATAGCCGATCATTTACAAAATCCTGATTATCATTATTTTTTAATTAAAGATGAAGATTCCTACGAGGGCTTTATAGGATACGAAAACAGCTACGAAGAAAAAACTACAAAGCTTCACAGGATTTATCTTGTCCCTGAAAGCAAAGGCAAAGGATTGGGTAAAAAGGCTCTGCTATTTTTAAATGATAAAGTTTCCGAATACGGAGATAAAAGGATTATCCTGAACGTAAATAAACATAATTCAGCAAGAAATTTTTATGAGTCACAGGGCTACAAAATTTATGATGAAGGGGTTTTTGATATCGGTAACGGCTTTGTTATGGATGACTTTCTAATGGAAAATGTCTTAAAGAACTAAAAATTATATAACATTTTGCTATAATTCTATAATATGTGAATTTAATTATCTTGGCATATTTGCAGGTATCAAGTCGCATATAAATATAATGTACATATACTTTGTTATGAGCATTTTTAGCTTTTAGTAAGTATATTTTTTTTCATCCTTAGTGTTTAATTCCTGTATCAAAATCATACAGGAATTTTTTTATTTTCCTATATCACTTTTTATTGAAATAATGTGTATATTTACTTAGAATATAAACACACTTAAGTTAGGATGAAAATGTATGTTAAGTTCGATTTCAATGCTCTCTGCAGGAAAGTGTTGGATGAAAAATTAAAAGAATACGGAGTGAAGTATCGGATGCTCGATTTTGGAGAAGTTGAGTTTTATGAAGATTTCACCCAGGAACAGCACACGGTTTTTAAGAAAAAACTTCAAGATTACGGTATTGAGGTTATTGAAAGCCAAAAGATAGCTCTGGTGCAGAAAATAAAAGATGCAATTGTAGAGCTTGTTTTTTCGGAAAATAATATTTCTGTGAAGGCTTCTATTTATATTTCAGAAAAGCTGAATCACAGCTATGGATATTTATCCAATCTTTTTTCTGAAATTACCTATAATTCTATTGAAAACTTCATTATCATCCAAAAGATTGAATATGCTAAAGAATTGATGATAAGCAATAAATACAGTCTAACAGAAATTTCGTTAAGACTTAATTATTCAAGTGTTGCTCATTTAAGCAGCCAGTTTAAAAATATTACAGGTCTTACCCCTTCTCTGTTTTTAAAGATTATCAGTAAAAGAAAAAGTCTTAAAGAAAAAGAGATAGAACTCAGTATAAGAAGTTTAGTATGAATAAGGAGTTTTTGAATGCCACATTATTGGACTCCAACGTACACAGTCTTATTCTTTTAAGAAAAATACTTCAAGAACATAAAATAAAGATAAGATGTACGGATTTTTATAGTGATGAAGACTTAAGCCAATATTTAAACAAAGCCATGTATGGTGTTCCTGATGTTGTTTTTATAAATTATCAGGATATTCAGGCTACCGATTTTCTGCTTATCAGAGAAAGAATAGATGATATAAGGTATAGCTCGGCAATATTTGTTGTTTATTCCAATGAGTTGGAGGAGAGTGAAATAGAAAAAATTCTTATTTCCGGCGCGAATATCTTTTTGAAATTAAATGATGACTATAGTAAGCTTAAAAAAATGGTTTCGGAAATTATTACAATGATATGGCAATATCAGACTTCTGGACTGAACAGGAGCAATTTTATTATGAAAATGGGATAAAGATTATTTAAAATATACATTACAAAATTTTCACATTAACGTGATAATTTTGTAAAAAATAATCATAATAATGTAATTTTTTTTTCTGCGGATATGTCAATTTTGTAATAGAAATTAATAACACAAATAAACTATATAAAAGGCATAATGCTAGAGAAGTTACTATTATCTCTCTTGAATCTTAAATAAAACGTTAGTTAAACAAAATGAATTGTTACAGTTTTCAATTTAAGCGTAGAAGATCTTTAAATAAAACGGTACAATCATGAAAACTCAAACAGTTAAAAGAATCTTCTCTTAACTCAAATAGTTGGTTTTTATAATAATATTTGGAAACTCAATTCATTTTGTTTTTTATTTTGCCTTTCAATTTCTTCTTAATAACAGTTTTTAAAAGTCGTGGAAAAATTTTTTTCACGACTTTTTTTATGAAATTTTACTCCATTTGTTCTTTCCCCGGTAATATCTTAAATAATAATTTTTGATCAATTGGTTATCAGATCGAGCCAGGAGAGGATCTGTCTCAAGAATTTTATCAACGGTTTTTTTGGTCAGTTTTATGATGGCCGAATCTTCAATCAGATCCAGTCTTTTAAAATCTACCACACCACTTTGCTGGGTTCCGAGAATATCTCCCGGCCCACGAAGTTTCATGTCGACTTCAGAGATTTTAAAACCATCGTTGGTTTCCGTCATGGTTTTGATACGCGTTCTGCTGTCAGAAGATAATTTATCAGAAGTCATCAGAATACAATAGCTTTGCTCTGCACCGCGACCAACACGACCACGCAATTGATGAAGCTGTGATAAACCAAACCTTTCAGCGCTTTCAATAACCATTACGGATGCGTTCGGAACATTTACCCCAACTTCAATTACTGTTGTCGCTACCATGATTTCTGCTTTTCCTGAGGCAAAATAGCTCATGGCAGCGTCTTTTTCATCCGGTTTCATTTTTCCGTGAAGCATGGTCACATTATACTTTGGAAAATTATCCATTACATTTTCCAGTCCCACCATTAGATTTTTATAATCTAAAGTTTCAGATTCTTCAATTAATGGATACACAAAATATACCTGTCGCCCTTTTTGAATTTCCTCCCTGCAGAAATTATAAACATAAGCTCTGTCTTTTTCGCGCCTGTGAGCTGTGATAATTGGTTTTCTTCCAACCGGCATTTCGTCGATTACGGACACATCAAGATCTGAATAAAAGCTCATGGCCAGTGTTCTGGGAATAGGTGTGGCGGTCATCACCAGAATGTGCGGTGGAATTTTATTTTTAGCCCAAAGTTTTGCGCGCTGGGCAACTCCAAATCTGTGCTGTTCATCAATAATGGCCAATCCCAGATTCTTGAACTTTACTTTGTCTTCCAAAACGGCGTGAGTTCCCACTAAAATAGAAAGTTCTCCGTTTTCAAGCTGTTCATGAATAACTTTTCTTTCAGAAGCCTTGGTAGAGCCTGTCAGAAGACGGACGTTTATACCGGTTCCGGTCAGGAGATCTTTAATACCATTATAATGCTGTTGAGCGAGAATTTCCGTAGGAGCCATCATGCAGCTCTGGAAACCGTTATCCATAGCTATCAACATGGTTAATAAAGCAACCATTGTCTTTCCTGAACCTACATCACCCTGCAAAAGCCTGTTCATCTGGATCGGTTTTTTCATATCCTGACGAATTTCTTTCAATACTCTTTTTTGGGCTCCGGTAAGTTCGAACGGAAGATTATTTTCATAGAACCCGGTAAAAAAATCTCCTACAATAGGGAAAGGATTACCGTGTGACTGTGTTTTATGATGGAGTTTCTTTAAGGCGTACCCTAGCTGGAAAAAGAAAGACTCTTCAAACTTCAGTCTGTAATTGGCTTTTTCAAAGTGTTCTATATCTTTTGGAAAATGAATATTGAGATACGTATGCTGTCTTGACAAAAACTTAAAATGTTTCATCATATATTCAGGCATATTTTCTTCAATCAGACTGGGAATTCCTTTGCAGATATTTCTTAGAATAGTCTGAAAGAATTTCTGATTTAAGCCTCTTTTGGTAAGCTTTTCAGAACTTGGATAAATTGGTTTTAAACGATTCTCTGCTTCTTTTTTTTCTTCAATCTCAATTTCGGGATGTGGCATTGAAAATTGATTATTAAAAACATTGATCTTTCCGAAAATATAAATTTCCTTATTCACCGGAATCTGTTCTTTCAGCCATTTAGAATACTGAAACCAGACCAGATCCATAGAGCCGGTATCATCATTAAATTTTGCAGACAGCCTTTTGGTTTTTCCAGCTTGTATTTCCTGAATGCTTGTAATCTTTCCTTTCAGCTGAACATCTGTATTCACGTTGTTAAGCTGGGATATTTTGTGAACTTTACTTTTATCCAGATAACGAAGAGGGTAGAAGTTCAGCAGATCTTCTACGGTTGAAAGTCCTAACACATTTTTGATGAGTTTGGCTTTTTCAGGACCGATCCCTTTTACATATTCTATGGAAGTTTCAAGATTCATTTTTCAGGTTTCGAAATGAGTGCTTCGATTTTGAATGGAAAAATAAAGGTCCGAATTTCGGTAAAATAAAAAAGACTTCCAAAAAAATTGAAAGTCTCTATAATATTTTTTAAGATTAAACTTTAAACCTTGAAATCATAATTAATCTTTTATTTTAGATTTAAATTTTTTCTGATAATCTTCCCATTGTTCTCGCGATCGGATTTTTTTGAACATATCCTTTGAAATAAATTCTAAATAAGGTTCCAGTTCTTTAGCAGACAATTCACCTTGCAAAATAGTGATTGGTCCTCCGTTTTCATCCAGAAATACGGTACTTGGAACAGCACCTACATTCATATATTGGGTAAATTCGTGCAAAGAATTTCTTCCTTTTTTTACTTCAGTATTCGGATTTGAAAATGTTCTGCCAAAAATTTCAAGCGATTTTTTTTCTTCTGCATTAAATTTAACGGGATAATAATTTTCATTGATAATATCAGCTATAATCTGATGCCCGTAGGTTTTTTTATCCATGATCTTACACGGACCACACCACTCTGCGTAAAAATCGATCAATATTTTTTTAGGATTTTCTTTCTGAGCTTTTAAGGCCTCTTCAATTGTGATCCATTTTACCTGTGCAAAGTTGAAACTCAACAGAAACAAGCAGATTATACTTATAATTTTCTTCATAATTTGGTATTTAAAGTAAAAATAAGTATTTACTTATTTCTATTTTACATCTTGCATTAATTTTTTCACGAATGGGGAAATCAAAATTAATACCACTCCGGCAATTACGGCATATAATCCCAATTGTTTATATCCATCAGTATAAGTGATCAAAGCATCATAGTTGGTAGAACCTTCTTTTGCAGTGGCTAAGCCTGCTCCAATAATTCCTGCAACATACTGTCCGTAAGCTGAAGCCAAAAACCACATTCCCATCATCATTCCCTGAAGATTTTTTGTGGAAAGTTTCGTCATAATAGATAAACCGATAGGAGAGAGGCAAAGTTCTCCCAAAGTAATCACTAATAAAGCAATGGTGAAGAAATTCAAAGAAGTAATTCCCTGAAGATCTGCAAAAAGTCTAGTGGCAAATAAAATATAATATCCCAACCCTAAGAAAACAAACCCTAAACCGAATTTAATTATGGTATTAGGTTCAATCTTTCTTTTATTCAGCCAAATCCAAAGTAATCCGATTAGCGGGGCAAGAAAAATAATGAAGAAAGCTCCTCCGGAATTGTTTACTCCATTCGGATCTAAGCCAAGAAGGTCTTTGTTTAAGTTTTTGGCAGCAAAAATGCTTAATGAACCTCCACTTTGCTCATAAATTCCCCAGAATAAAATTGAGAATAAAATGAAAACTAAAGCAGCCCAAAGTTTTTTACGTTCAGAAGCCGTTACTTTTGTCATTTCATAGAACAAATAGATCAAAGTTAATGGCCCGACTGTCCACATGAAATAATCCGTGTATTCTGTTTTTTCGACCATTTTCAAAATGATCGGAATGAAAATTAATGATAAAACATACGTTCCGTATTCTTTCCATTTTGGAATAGGAGCAGATTTTACTTCATTGTCAGGATGCCCCGGTTGAAGCCCGATTGTTCCTAAGCTTCTTTGAGTGAAAACGAAGTTTATCAAACTTATTACCATTACAACAGCTGCAAATCCGAATGCTAAGTGCCATCTTAATTCCTCAGGAATAATGCTGGTAAAAAGTTCTCCTTTTCCGATGGCAATACATAAATATCCGCCAAGTAACGCTCCAAGGTTAATTCCTGCGTAGAAAAGTGAAAATCCTGCATCTGCCCTTGAATCATTTGGTTTGTAAAGCTGCCCGACCATAGAAGAAATATTAGGTTTAAAGAAACCTGTTCCTACTACAGTAAATGCAATTCCCAGGAAGAAAAATTTATGAGGATCTGCTGCCAGAATTAAACTTCCTATAATCATTAAGAGTCCACCCCAGAAAAGAGATTTTCTGAAACCCAGGATTTTATCGGCGAAAAGTCCGCCAACGAAAGTAAAAGCATATACGAAAGCCTGTGTGGCTCCGTATTGAAGATTCGCTTCTTTTTCATGAAAATCGAGTTGGGAGATCATAAAGAAAACCAACATTCCTCTCATTCCGTAGAAACAGAAACGTTCCCACATTTCAGAGAAGAAAAGGCTCCAGATTTGCTTAGGGTATTTCCCTTCAAAATTTTGTATTTCTTCTAGAGTTTTGCTCATAATTATATATGATTAAGTTTAATTAAAGATTTATCAGTGAATTATTGAAACAATGTGCCAACAATTATAATTTTTGATAAAGAACACACGAAAATAAAAAAAACCTCTGACTTAGCAGAGGTTTTAGTTGTATTTTATTGATGCGGATTAGTTCACACCGTGCATCATTTTCTTTAATATTGGTGAAATTAAAGCCAGGATTACAGCAGCAATACCACAAAGAACTACGAATACCATAAAGAATTCGAATAAGTTGTGGATTTCAAAACCTGCAAAAGTCGGGTTTTCTAACGGTAACTGGGCCTTTTCAAAAGCAGCAACCTGATTAGCATTTAAAGTAACTTTTTTATCTAGAACATCCTGAAGGTTTACTCCGATTTCCTGTGCTTTTTTAAATTTATCACCCGTAGCCGGAATCAATGCTCCCAATGAACCTGCCAATGCATAACCAGCGGCATTGGAAATAAAGAATACACCATATAATAATGAAGCAAATCTTTTTGGAGCTAATTTTCCTACCAATGATAATCCGATTGGAGATAAGCAAAGCTCACCACAAGTCTGGATGAAATATAATAACATTAACCATTTGATAGCTAATAATCCTGAGTTTCCAAGATCTTTTACATTGTGTGCAATGATGAAATAACTTAAAGCGATCAAAGCCAAACCAATTGCCTGCTTCATCGGAGAAACCGGCTCTTTTCCTTTTGCTCTTAATTTATCCCAACATAAACTGAAAGGAACAGCTAATAATACAACGAAGATTCCGTTGAAAATCTGAACCATTGAAGGAGGCATATTCCATCCGAAAATATTTCTGTCTGTTTGGTTGTCTGCAATAAACGTTAATGAAGATCCTGCCTGCTCGAAAGCTGCCCAGAAGAAAATAATAAAGAATGACACAATATAAATTACCCAGATTCTTTGTTTTTCAACTTTGTTTTCAGCAGAAGACATGATAAGGAATGCTAAAGAAATACCGGCTGCATAGATGAAAGGATAAATAATTCCTTTGATTAATTGCCCCATTTCTACCGCTTTGAATCCAATTTCACCTACAAGTAAATATCTGAAAGCAAAGAAAAGAACAACAAAAATAAATCCTGTAATTCCCAACGCTGTTCCAGAGAATTTTGCAGTCTGTGTTTCACCTTCTTCAAAATCTGCACTTGTATTATGTTTTGGTAGTCCTCCGATAGGTCTTCCTTCCGGTGTTACAACATACTTGTTTTTAAGGATAAAGAATGTTACTGTTCCAATTACCATAGCAATTGAAGCGGCTAAGAATCCCCATTTGAAAGCAAAAATATCTCTTACTCCTGTTGTCGCATCTTTTACGTCTCCTACGTATGGACAGATAAACTGACCTAAAAATGCCCCAATGTTAATCCCCATATAGAAAATCGTGAAAGCAGAATCCAGTTTTGATTTTTCTTGCTTAGGATAAAGACTTCCCACCATTGAAGAAATATTCGGTTTGAAGAATCCGTTACCGAAAATAATAATGAAAAGTGCAAGCCACATAAACAATTTTGCACTATCAAGACTTCCTGAGAAAGTTGAAGCACTTATGAAAAGTAAGAACTGACCAATGGCCATTAAGGATCCTCCGATCAGAATTGCGTTTCTGTTTCCGATATATTTATCAGCAATGAAACCTCCCAAAAGCGGGGTAAGATAACACAAAGCTAAAAATCCACCATAGATGATTGCTGCATCAGCTTCTTTTATCAATAAGGAATTTACCATGAAGAGCGTTAAAAGAGCTCTCATCCCGTAAAAATTGAAACGCTCCCACATTTCGGTTCCAAAAAGAACCCATAATCCTTTTGGATGTCTGGAACCTTTATTCTCTACAAATTCATCCGCTTTCGGATTTAATGCTTCAATATTATCCATATTTTATTGTTAATTTTTGTTAAGACTGACAAATATAGTTTTTTTTGTGTTTTCGACAAGGTTTTAATTTTATATTTAAATAAAAAAGCTGCAGAATCAATCTGCAGCTTTATTTTCTTTATTGTAAGTAAGGATTAATGCCCTTTTTCTTTCATAATTCTGTTTAATCTTTTTAGCATGGAAAGCCCTAAAAGTGTAGCAAATATCAATAAAGCAAAGTTTACCAGGAAATAATTCATTTTATTGTCATAGTTGTACCATGTACTTGCCAAAATTCCTGAGAGTTTGTTTCCGACAGAGTTTGCCAGGAAGAAACCTCCCATCATCAAAGCGGTAATTCTTGCAGGGGAAAGTTTGGAAACGAATGATAATCCCATTGGAGAAAGACACAGTTCTCCGACTGTGATCACTCCGTAACTTGCAACTAACCACCATGGAGAAACTTTTATAGCTCCGTTATCTCCAGCCCAAACTGCTAAAACCATTACCAAACAGGATAATCCTGAAATGAAAAGTCCTAAAACTATTTTTGTGGGAGTTAAAGGCTCTTTTCCTTTTCTTCTTAATAATGCCCAGAATCCTACGACAACAGGAGTTAAAACAATTACCCAAAACGGATTGATGGATTGAAATAATTCGGTGTTGTATAAATAAGTTTTAGCTTCCGGATTTTTCTCTAACTCAGCACGTTTTTCAGGTGAGATATTTTTAAAATAAACATCTTTTCCCTGTACTTTTATTGTATTTCCATCTTTATCTTTTTGTGACTGAAATTGATCATCATACACAGGAACTTCTTTGTCTTCGTAGCTTTTTCCATCAACCATATAAATACTTTCCAAAGGCTTTTCCATTGAAGCAGGAACGCTTCTGTCTGTATAATAATTCGCCCATCTTGTCAGAGCCGTTCCGTTCTGTTTGAAAACTGCCCAGAAGAACATACTGATCATGAAAACAGATAGCAAAGCTCCGATGGATGATTTTTCCTCTGGTTTTGCTTTAAAATAAAGAGATGCATAAAAATAAATAACAGGAATGCAGGCAAAAATGAAAGCGTCTGTATTATTACTCCCAAAAATATTTGAAGTACTGGTGAAGATTTCAAGAAGACTACCAGAATTAATTAATTCATTATAAGGAATGTAACACCATCCTATAACTCCAAAAATGATTGCAGGTAAAAAAACTTTAATTAAAATTTCAGAAAGCTTTGTATCTCCCTCCTGAACAGGCTTCATCTGAGCTGCATGGATATAATGTTTTCTACCAATCGTAAAAATTACCATACCAATCAACATTCCGACTCCGGCCGTGATAAATGCTTCACCCCAACCGAATTTATTCCGCATAAATGCCGCAATAATGTTACAGATAAACGCTCCGATATTGATTCCCATGTAAAAAATATTGTATCCGGAGTCTTTATTGGCTTTATAAGGTTCTTCGGAGTATAAATTTCCAAGCAATGTAGAAATAGTTGGCTTAAAGAAACCGTTTCCGATGATAATTAATGCTAATGAAGAATAAAATAATGTCAAATCTTTGAAAACACCCATCCCAATATATCCGGCTGCCATTAGAATTCCTCCTAAATAGATCGATTTGATATAGCCTAAGACTCTGTCAGCTAAAAAGCCGCCAATGAAAGGAGTTAGGTAAGTTAAAGCGATATAAGTCCCGAAAATATCGTCTGCAGTTTTGTCAGGAAGTCCAAGTCCTCCTTTTGCGCCAGTTGGTTCAATAACATACAATACAAAAATTCCGAGAATTAAGTAATACCCGAAACGTTCCCACATTTCAGTAAAGAAGAGGAAAGGCAACCCTTTAGGATGTTTAGTCTTCATATTTTCAAATTTCAAATTTTCCAAAAATAGGATTTTAATTTTAATTGATAAAATGAATTAAAATTTCGTGAAATGATTAATGAAATTAATAAATGATTTCCTGAAAAGTTGGATAACTAAGAATGAATGAAAAGCTAATTAGATTTAATGTATTGCAGGTATTCCAGAATATGTTTTTTCATTTCATCCCGTTGTAATGAAAGTTCCTGTTGGACTTTGGACTTATTGTTTTCTATTGCAGTTATAAGTTCGCTATACATTTCCGGGCTTTTTACTTTTTGGTATCCTTTGTTTTTACTGATGTAGAGATAATCATTTGTATGGTAAAAATCTTTAGCCATTTTTAAAACCTTCATAAAATTATCTGCGTCCAGAGCCATATATATAAAAAGTCCTTCTTCTAAAATTACATTATCATCCGTTGAAGGTTGAAAATGTCCGTTACCGTGATTATTGAAATCTGTGGTTCTCATTTTCCCTAAATAATACAAAAAAGCACTCTCATTGTACTTAGAATCTTTAAAAAGCTGCAGTGAGTTTTCAAAATATTTTAAAGGGTATTCGTGATCTGATTTCTTAGCAAGATCCATCACCATTTTAGAATCAATTTCTGAGATTTTTCCAATAGTGAATAAGGAATCAGATTTTTCCAGGACATTTTTATAAAGAAGAAAATCCATGTTTTCATTCTGTCCGAAAATATGCAGAAAACAAAGTAGGAAAGAAGTGATTAATAGTTTATGCATCATTTTTTTTGTTGAGTTAAAAGTATAAATTTAAAATAAAAAATCCGACTCATCTGAAGTCGGATTTTGTTATTATTAATGATGATTTTAAAGGTTTTCTAAAATAAAATCGGTCATTTTTTGATATAATTGCGGTCTTGTCTGTCCGCCGTAAATTCCGTGGTTTTTATCAGGGTAAGCCATGAATTCAAACTGTTTTTTATTTTGAATTAAAGCCTCCGAGAACTCCATAGAATTTTGGAAATGTACATTATCATCGGCAGTTCCGTGGATTAATAAGAATTTTCCTTTTAATAAATTCGCATATTCAGTAGGAGAATTTTTGTCGTATCCATCAGGATTTTCCTGTGGTGTTCTTAGAAATCTTTCGGTATACACAGAATCATAGTATCTCCAGTTGGTTACAGGTGCCACTGCAATTCCTATTTTGAAAACATCTGCTCCTTTAGTCATTGCCAAACTTGCCATATATCCACCAAAGCTCCAGCCGAAGATTCCGATTCTTGATTTATCAATATAGGATTGGTTTCCAAACCATTTTGCAGCAGCAATCTGGTCTTCAATTTCATATTTACCTAAATTCATGTACGTTACTTTCTTGAATTTAGCACCTTTGTAGCCTGTTCCACGTCCATCAACACAAGCTATGATATAGCCTTTTTGCGCTAACATTTCAAACCAGATTCCGTTTCCGTTATCCCAGGAATTTGAAACCTGCTGAGAGCCCGGTCCTGAATATTGGAACATGAATAATGGGTATTTCTTGTTTTTATCAAAGTTTTTAGGTTTAATGATCCATGCATTCATCTGATCTCCTGCTTCATTTGGAATGGTGATGAATTCCTTTTCAACAAAATTATCGGTCTTTAGTTTTTGCAGCTGAGCATCATTATTCTGAAGCTCTTTTACCACTTTACCACTTCCGTCTTTAAGAACGAATGTGTAAGGTTTTGCAGCGGTAGAAGAAGTTTCAATGAAGTAATTGTAGTTTTTACTGAAGTTTGCAGAGTTATTTCCTGCTGCATTTGAGATCAGCTGGCTTTTCCCGTTTTCAATATTGACTTTAGAAACCACTTTGTTGATGCTCCCTTTCTCCGTAGTCTGGATGTAGATTTCTTTAGATTTTGGGTTATAGCCGTAATAATCGGTAACTTCCCAATTTCCTTTTGTGATCTGTTTTTTCAGTTTTCCGTCTTGGTCGTACCAATACAAATGACGGTTTCCGTCTCTTTCGGATCCCCAAAGGAAACTGTTATCGTCTAGGAACTCTAGCGTTACATTATCTGTATCAATCCATTTCTCATCGGTCTCTGTGAAAAGTTTTTTCACTTCTCCCGTTTTTGTATTTACCTTTAAAATATCTGAAGCATTTTGTGTTCTTTCAGAAGTGATCAATACAATTTCGTCCGGTTTTGCCGTCTGAATAACATTTGGAATATAATAATTCTTAAAATTGTCAAGATTGATTTTTGATTTTTTACCACCGTCTAAAAGGTAAATGTGAGCGGAAACTACAGAATTTTTTTCTCCTGCTTTCGGATATTTATAGCGCATTTCGCTTGGGTACAGTGTTTTTCCATAAATCGGAATATAAATTTCCGGAACCTGGCTTTCATCAGATTTTACAAAAACTATTGCGTTCGAGTTCTTAGTCCACTCATATAATCTCGCATGTCCGAATTCTTCTTCATATACCCAGTCTGCAAGACCATTCAGGATTTTATTTTTAACGCCGTGTTCTGTAACCTGAGTGATTTTTCCCGAATTTAAATCCTGATAAAAAATATTATTATCAACAATGAAAGCTACTTTTGTCGCATCCGGAGAAAACCTTGGCTCCTGAACCGGCTTTCCGTTGTTTAGGGAAATTGTTTTTCCTGATTTTAAATCTTTTACATCAAACGTTCCTAAGAATGAATGTCTGTAGATCGGCTGACTTTCTTTTAATAATAAAATTTTAGACTCATCTTCTGAAAACTCATAGCTTTCAAAATTTCCGTCTACAATGTTTCCTTCTTTTTGAGAAGTTTTATAAGAGTATTTAGCGATTCCGCCTTGTTCGATCACCAGATAATTTTCACCGTTTTTCATAGACGTGATCCCGGCAATGCCCTTTCCTCGGTAATATCCTGAATATATTTTATCTAAAGTAATTTCCTGTGCAGTTAAGCTTTGAAATGCAGCCGCCACTGTAAGCGTTAATAAGAATTTTTTCATTTCCAATTTTAAAGATTTCAAATATAATAATTTTATAAATGCTGAAAAAAGCAAATTAAACAAGGGTTTTGGCAACAAAATTGAATATAATCAATATATAATCAAATCAATAATAATTATGGAAACGAATGCATTTAACCAGAAACTGAACCGATATGTCTTGGATGATCAAATCATATATACGGGATTTTCCAGTTATGATGATGCTGAACAATGTGCACAGAAAAAGGGAGGGACATTGGTGGAAGTAGGTTTTAAAGATGGAAATGACAATCCCGATATTTGTAATGAGGCCAATTTGATTGAGAAAAAGCTTCATTATTATGTAGATGCGGGTGATGAATATAAATTTATCCATTCATCAGATCCGGGATTCAGAAAATATGCAGATGAACTGCAGAAAATCAAAGCAAAACTATTACAGTCCCCTCCGGACGAAAGATATTTAGCTAATTTTGAAATTGAAAATACGGAAGATCCGATTGTAGTGCTTAAAAATAATCATTTTGAATCGGTAACTTCACGGGAGCGTTCAAAGTATTTGAAGCATGCACGCGTTTATGAAATAGGGGTAGCCCTGCCTAAATCTTAAAAAGAAAAATCATGAGCAAGACAAAATATTCAGAAAAAGCTCAGGACAAAGTAGGAAAGGTAATGCACGAATTTAAGGAAGGAAAACTGAAATCTTCTTCCGGAAAAAAAGTGACAAGCAGAAAACAGGCTGTAGCCATAGGTATTTCTGAAGCGAGAGAAAAAGGTTTAAAAGTGCCTTCAAAAAAGAAATAAGATTAACCTAAATAAAAATCGGTTTGAGAATATCAAACCGATTTTTATTTTTTAATGAAGGAGAATCAACCTTCGTAATTATATAAAACTTTATAATATTCATCTGCCATTCTATCGCTGTTGAATCGGTCCTTCACATCATTCATCGCATTGTGCTGGATCTTTCTCCACGTATTAGGCTTTTCATAATAAGTAGGAAGGATTTCGTTTTCCAGAATTTCGTATAATTTGTTCAAATCATAAGTATCCTGTTCGTAAACACTCATATTTTGGTAATCTGCTTTAGGAACGACAAATGAATTTTCGCCATGTTTTGCAAATTCAGGAATCCATCCATCGTCTGTAGATAAGTTAACGGAACCGTTCATTGCCGCGGTCATTCCCGAAGTTCCTGAAGCTTCTCTCGGAACTCTTGGATTGTTTAGCCAAAGATCTGAGCCTTGTTTTAAAGATTTGCTTAATGAAAGTTCGTATCCTGTAAGTACAGCCATATTTTTGTGGTTTTTACTCTCTTCAACCAATGAATTAAAGGTAGAAATTGCAGAGTAATCCATAGGATAAGGCTTTCCTGCCCAAATAATCTGAATTGGATATTTAGGGTGATTCAATAGTCTGTACAATCTTTCTTTGTCATGCAATAACAAATCGGCACGTTTGTACCCCGCAAATCTTCTAGCCCAGACAATAGTGAATATATTGGGATTGAATAAATTTCCTGTTTGATCTGCTACGATTTTGAATAATCTTTTCTTCAGGTGTTTTTTCCTGTAATCGAAAACAGTCTCATCATTTTCATCTTTTGAATTGTAAAGCGGTTTATCTGCCCAATATTTGAATTCCTGAGCATTGGTAATGGATGTAATTCCGCAAATTCCGGGATATTTGCTCCACATGGCTCTTGAAACGACACCATGAAGCTGTGAAACACCATTGGCAATTTTTGCCATTTTCAAAGCACAGAGTGAATGGTTGAAACGGTCATCATCAGAACCTTCGATCTTTTTCACTTCTTCCATACTCAAGCCTGAAAAATATGACATATCGTAACATAATTTCAGATTGTGCTTTTCATTTCCTGCTTCTTCCGGAGTATGAGTGGTGAAAACTAATTTCTCTTTTACTTTACTTAAATCCCCATTATATTTTTTCAGCAAATGAAATGCGGCAGGAAGCCCATGAGCTTCGTTGAGGTGATAAATATCTCTTTCGATATTCATTTCGTCCAGCAATCTTGCCCCTCCTTTACCGAGCAAAATGTATTGAGCCAATTTTGTCGATTCATTGGCATCATAGAGTTTATGACAAATTGTTTTTGAAATATGATCGTTCTCCGGAACATCTGTTGACAAGAAAAACATAGGAGCCGTATTGAAAATTTCCGGATCCAGATACCAGACTTTTACCCAAACCGGAGCACTGTGTATTTCAATTTGAAATTTTATTCCGGTATCTTCAAGAAAGCTGTACATTTTTCTTGTCCATGTCGGTTGTAACGTCTGATCATGATTTCTTGCCTGATCATAGTAACCAAATTTCCAAAGGATACCGATTCCTATAAGATCCTGTTTCAAATTGTAGGCACTTCTCATGTGAGAACCTGCTAAAAATCCGAGACCTCCTGAATATATTTTTAATACCTGCTCAATGGCAAATTCCATTGAAAAATAGGCAACTTTTTTAGAATATTGGGAATTGACGCTGTAGGGTATTTTAAAATTTTTAAAATCCATAAATCACAGTTTTATAATTGAAGGGGCAAAGGTATTAATTATGAAAGTAAACTATATATTAATTATAAGAGAAATTATTTTAAAAAGCAGTTTTTGAATTGTTTTTTTGCTTATCTTTAAGTGTAAATTTTTGATAATCAAAACTTCAAGAGCTAAAACCAGAAGTTTTATGTGTTCCATAACAATAAAATAATAAGCACATGAAAAAGGCATTTTCTGATGAAGATTTAATTAAAAATCTGAGCTTATATTATCTGAATCGACATTTGAAAAAAAAGCCGATAGAGAAGTATCATCGTAAAATAGATGAGTCTCCGCTGCATGATCGTGAAAAGTATAAAAAGAAAGCCGAGATTTTATTGCTGAATTCGTTTATGCACCATTTCCCGGAAGTGCAGTTTGAAAATCTTACCTGTGAGAGTCCGGATTTTATCGCTAAACTAAACGACAAGAAGATCGGGATAGAGCTTACTGAGGTAATCAACCACCTTGAAATGAAGAAGGTTGAAAGCAGCTTAAATAAGATTTTCCGTCAAACAGAAATATTATTGGAACAAGAAGACACTACGAAGTATCGTGGTGTTTATTTTTTAGAATTCTATCCTCACATTAAGCTGGATTCTCTGGAACATCAGGAAGAAATTATTCAGAATATTTATAAAAGTATAAAAAAAGGTAAGCCATTTGGCGTTGTAAAAAGTGTGCGAAAATCTTTTCACCGGAGAAATGTTTTCATAACCCATGAGTACAATATGAGCTTGTTTGATGAGCTTTGTTCCGAAAAGATTTTAGAGCTGATTGAAAAGAAAAATGAAAAATTTCCTTATTACGACAGCAGTGTTGACGAATGTTGGCTGGTGATTGTTTCAGATATGAATTCTCTGGCCTCTCGATATACTTTCATTCAGGATAAAGAGCATTTGAATGAAGTGAAGAGCCCTTTTCATAAAATTTTTCACCTTGAAAACATGTGTGGTAATATTACGAGTATAAAATAATTTTCGCTTAATCGTTTTTATAAATTTAATTATTATTTGTTTTTATAACTAAATCTTTTATTTTCTTTGTCTTTTGTTGTTATTCATTTAAATTGTTATATTTGAGGTACTTTTAAAATTTAATAACCAATTGATAATGAAAAAAACTTTACTATTATTTCTTTTATTATTATCACAAGTTTATTTTGCTCAGGCGGATTGCTCTACTGCATTGTCAGTCTGCGGAAATTCGAGTATTACATATAGTCCGACAGGAATTGGTGCTGTTAACGAAAATTTAGGCGGTTGTTTAACTACGGGTGAGCACAATTCAATATGGTACAAACTTACTATTGCTACCAGCGGAACACTTACTTTTGATCTGGTTCCCAATGATCCGGGAGCAGATTATGACTGGGCCATCTACGGACCTAATGCAAGCTGCGGAAACTTGGGATCTCCAATACGTTGTAATGCAGCTACGGTAATTGGGGTAGGTGCCAACACAGGATTAAATATGACCAGTACACTTACCAGTGCAGCAGGAGGTTCGCCGACACCTTATTGTATGTATATGGATGTTATAGCCGGGCAAACTTATTATCTTTATATCGACAACTGGGTGGGAGCAGGAAGCAGTACGGTTGCTCCGTTTTCTTTAACCTGGGGCGGAACGGCAACATTGGCATCTCCTTTTACAGACCCTGTTTTGCAGCCGCATCCGTTTACTCCACCAGGAATTCCTGCTGCAAATCCAAATGATCCGAGAGAAATCTTAATTTGTGCAAATCCTGCTGTTTTTGATTTTAGTACCCTGACTGCTGGAATTCTGAATGGAAATCCTAATTTTGTAATTACGTATCATACAACTCAAAATGATGCACTTGCCGGAACAAACCCTATTTTAACACCTATAACAGTAAATACTACTACTATTTATTATTATAGTATACATTATTTAGATCCTTCGAATCCTAATAATCCGATCAATTTTTGTAGGCAGATTGGTAAATTCAAATTTAAATTGGGAGGGATTACAGGAAATAATGTTACGTTATATGCTTGTAATAATTATAAATTAGGAAAAGGGCTGTTTGATTTGACGAGTGCCAATGTTTACAGCGGATCGGGTGTGACGATTAAATATTACCCGACAATGGCTGACTTAAATGCAGGAACAGGGCAAATTTCAAATCCGAGTCAATATTTGTCTGCGGAAGGGGTGGTGTATGCGTCGATAAAAACTTCACAAGGATGTTCTACTACAGCGGTTATTACACTTAAATTTTATCCTGAAGTAATTGTGAATGATGCTTCTTTAAGAGCTTGCGCATCAGAAGAGAATCCTAAAATAGCTATTTTTAATCTGACAACAGTATCGGTAACATCACAAAGCGGAGTTACTAAAAAATACTATAGCTCAGTAGCCAATGCAATTAACGGGACTAATGAAATACTGACTCCTTCAGCGTATATTTCAGCAGAGGGAGCAGCATACATAAAAGTAATAGATGGCAATGGTTGTTATGGTATTGCTAAAATAACACTCTCCATAATTCCAGCTACTTATTCGTCAGTTCTAAAAGATAAGACAATTTGTATCGAAGACAAAACCACTCTGGATGCAGGAGCCGGATTTGACGGATATGAATGGAGCACGGGAGCAACTACACAGGCTATTACAGACGTAAGTGTGGGAACGTATTGGGTGAAACTGAAAAAAGGTGAATGTATTGCTATGCAGACAGTAAAAGTGCATGCTTCTGAGGAACCTGTAGTCGTAAGCATTGATATTTCTAACACGACCGTTACGATAAATGTTACAGGAGGTACTGCACCATACAAATATTCAATGGATAATATTCAGTGGCAGGATTCTAATGTTTTTACTAATGTTAAAAGAGGTGATCATACCATCTATGTAAAAGATGCTTATAATTGTGCACCTGTAGATGTAGCCATTGTTGTTCCTAATTTAATTAATGCCATCACACCAAATGGAGACGGAATCAATGATGTTATTGATTATTCTGCATTGGCCAATAAAGAAAATCTGGTATTTAATATTTATGACAGATATGGAAACAAAGTTTTCCAGGCAAATAAATTTAATAATTATAAATGGGACGGAACTGCCGGAAATAAACCGATTCCAACAGGTAATTACTGGTATTCTATAACCTGGAATGAACCAAGCAAACAGCATACTCCTGTCAAATATACAGGATGGGTAATGGTAAAAAACAGAAAATAAATGAACCTGAAATAACAAAGCCGTCACGAAAGTGGCGGTTTTTTATTGGAGAAACCTTAGATTAGTGAGTTAAACTATTACTTATGAAAGATTTATTTATAAAACGTTTTGAATATTATAAAATGCTTGGCGATAAGTCGTTTGAACAGCTTTCCGATGAGCAGATCTTTTGGCAGTTCAATGAAGAAAGCAATTCAGTTGCTATTATTGTAAAGCATATTGCAGGAAATATGCTGTCCAGATGGACGAATTTCTTGACAGAGGATGGAGAAAAAGCTTGGCGAAACCGTGACGAGGAATTTGTAAATACCTTCAAAACAAAAAGAGAAGTAGTAGAATATTGGGAAAAAGGTTGGGAATGTCTTTTTAATGCATTAAATCAGATTAATGATGAAAATTTATATTCCACCATTTATATAAGAGGCGAAGCACATTCTGTGATTGATGCTGTTTTTCGTCAACTGGCCCATTATCCTTATCATATCGGACAAATCGTATATATTTCAAAAATGATGAAAAATAATGATTGGAAAACACTTTCTATCGCCAGAAACAAATCTCAGGAATTTAATGCTGAAATGAAAAATAAATTTTCCGAAAATGATGCAGATCCAAATTCTTCACCCGTTTGTTATCAAAACAGTCCCGAGGTTCGAGATGAATTTAAGCAATAGACTGAATCAATTTAAAAATCATATTAAAATTACTATCTTTGCATCCACAAAAATCAGGAGTACATAAATGTCAACTTTTCAAAGAACTGCCGCATTTCACACCCTTGGCTGCAAATTAAATTTTGCGGAGACATCTACTATTGCCCGTCAATTAACAGATGCAGGTTATGAAAAGGTGAGCTTTGATGAAAAGGCAAATGTTTATGTAATCAATACTTGTTCAGTAACTGAAAACGCTGATCGTGAATGTAAGCTCCACGTGAAAAGAGCCATGAAAGCTAATCCTGAAGGGTTGGTTGTCATTGTCGGATGTTATGCACAGTTGAAACCCGAAGAAATTTCACAGATTGAAGGTGTTGATCTGGTTTTAGGAGCTAAAGAAAAATTCAACATCTTAAGTTATCTTTACGATTTGGAAAAATCTGAAAGTGAGGGTATTGTTCATTCCTGCGAAATTGAGGAAACCGATTTCTTTATCGGAAGTTATTCTATCGGAGACAGAACCAGAGCATTCCTAAAAGTTCAGGATGGCTGTGATTACAAATGCACGTATTGTACCATTCCTTTGGCAAGAGGGATTTCCCGTTCGGACACCATCGAAAATGTTTTAAAGAATGCGAAAGAAATCGCAGCAAAAGACATTAAAGAAATTGTTCTTACCGGTGTAAATATAGGTGATTACGGTAAAGGTGAATTCGGAAATAAAAGACACGAACATACCTTTTTAGATCTCATCTCAGAATTAGATCAGGTCGATGGTATCGAAAGAATTCGTATTTCTTCCATCGAACCTAATCTTTTGAAGGATGAAAGTATTGAGCTGGTTGCCAAAAGTAAAAGCTTTGTTCCGCATTTTCACATTCCGCTGCAATCAGGAAGTGATGATTTATTGAAAAAAATGAAGCGCCGTTATCTGACGAAACTTTATAGTGATAGAGTAAACAAAATCCGTGAGGTAATGCCCCATGCAGCTATTGGTGTAGATGTAATTGTTGGTTTCCCGGGTGAGACCGAAGAAAGATTTATGGAAACCTATAATTTCCTGAATGAACTTCCGATTACTTATCTTCATGTATTTACCTATTCTGAAAGAGAAAATACAGAGGCTGCAGAAATGGAAGGGGTGGTTCCTATTCCTGAGAGAAAAAAAAGAAATAAAATGTTGAGAATTTTATCTGAGAAGAAAAAAATGGCATTTTATCAGACCCAGCTTGGAAAAACGCTTCCGGTTCTTTGGGAGCATGAGAATAAGGACGGTAAAATGTTCGGTTTCACAGAAAACTATGTGAGAGTCCAAAAAGACTTTGACCAAGCTTCTGTGAATCAAATCGAATTCTTAAATTTAGAAAAAATCCTGTCAGATGGCACGGTTTCTGTGCAATCTTCTTACGAAAGTTTTTTAGCAAAAGCTTAGTCGCTTTGCGAAATTTCCACTAAATTTATTTTTAACTTTAAATATTACATTCATGAGAGATAAGTTTTTATCTTGGGGGATTGTATTAGTTGTTGCTACATGGATTGTTGCAATACTAATAAGAGCGCACTATTGGATACCGACGCTGTTATCCGCAATTTATGCATTGGGAGTTTATAATGCTTACCAGTCAAAACATGCCATTCTAAGGAACTTTCCGGTTTTGGGATATTTTCGGTACTTTTTTGAAAGTATTTCACCTGAAATGCAGCAATATTTTATAGAAAGGGAAACTGATGGAAAACCATTTCCTAGAAATCAGCGTTCTGCGGTATACAGACGAGCTAAAAACTTAAGTGATACTGTGGCTTTCGGAACACAGCTTGAAGTCAATCATCGAAAATATGAAGGAATTAAACATTCCATTTATGCTAAATCTCCCAAAGAAGAACTTCCAAGGGTTTGGGTAGGAGGAGAACAATGTACACAACCGTATCATGCTTCATTATTTAATATTTCTGCGATGAGTTTCGGAGCATTGAGCGACAGAGCTCAGATTTCGCTGAATAGAGGCGCAAAAAAAGGTAACTTCTATCATAATACAGGTGAAGGAGGGATTTCTCCACATCATCTTGAAGGAGGAGATCTTTGCTGGCAAATCGGAACGGGGTATTTCGGATGCCGTGATGAAGAGGGGAAATTTAATCCTGAATTATTTAAAAAATATTCAACCATGCCTAATGTAAAAATGGTTGAAATAAAATTATCTCAAGGAGCAAAACCTGGCCATGGCGGAGTTTTACCGGGAGTTAAAAATACACCTGAAATTGCAAAGATCCGTCATGTCACACCCGGAGTCACAGTAATTTCCCCGCCTTCTCATAGTGCTTTTTCTGATGCAGCGGGCCTGTTGAGATTCGTGCAGCAGTTGAGAGAACTTTCAGGAGGTAAACCTGTGGGATTTAAGCTTTGTATTGGTGATACTAAAGAATTTGAGGATATCTGTGTTCAGATGAATGTACTGAAGATTTATCCTGATTTTATAACAATTGACGGAGCAGAAGGAGGTACCGGAGCTGCACCACCAGAATTTTCAGATGGAGTGGGAATGCCTTTAGAGCCCGCTTTGATTTTTGTGAACAGAACACTTAAGAACTATAATTTAAGGGATAAATTAAGGGTCATAGCAAGTGGGAAAGTTTTAACGAGTCTTGATATTTTGAGAGCCATTGCCATGGGTGCAGATATGTGTAATAATGCGAGAGGGTTTATGTTCTCTTTAGGTTGTATTCAGGCATTGAGATGTAATTCCAATAATTGCCCGACAGGTGTTGCTACACAGGATAAAATGTTAATTAAAGGGCTTGATGTAACGGATAAAGCGGAAAGAGTATATCACTTCCATAAAAATACCCTTCATACCTGTAATGAACTGATTGCAGCGGCAGGTAGAAACTCTTATGAAGAAGTTGATGCTACCATGTTTATGAGAGGTGATGAATTTGATCACTTAGCGGACTTGTATTTCCCGGATATTTTAGGAAATGTAAAACAAAAAGCAAGGGTTTAGAAAAATAGATAATAAAAAAGCGCTTCAATTTGAAGCGCTTTTTTTATTGTTGATCTGCGGGCCTTGTTTTGGCATCGTAGATTTGAAAGTTAAATACTAAACACGCATTTTGAAGCCCGTAGTAATTACTATCTCTTGCAAATGCAGCTTTTGAAGGTACTATAATTACACCTTGCAAGTTATATGGAGCTCCATTTGCTGTGTTTTCAAATCCATTGAATTGTTTCAAGCCTTCTTGAAAACCTTCGATTTCATAGTATTTTCTTTGTTTTGCGGCGTCTGTTGTTGCAGCATCTAGAACCGATTTTTTCACATAATAAAAAATAGGGTCAGTGAGTGGAGAACCATTTCCGTCAATAGTGTTTAAAAGGGTACCTGCTGTTGAGAACTTAATATTTCCGTCAGTATCTGTGGCAATATAATAGTTAGCTCTTATCATAGTTTTGATTTGAGTAGCATTACTAGCACTAGAGTTTGTCTCTATAGCAACACCTGGTGAAGGCTGAGCTCCGTTTCTTACAATATAAATAACACCTGAAGGAAGTGTTTGAGGGCTTAGGTCAGATAATTTTTTCTCATTATCATCACTTGCGTCTGTACTGCTGAATGCTTTTATATTTCCTTGACTGTCCAAGTAATTGTCATTCATAAATTTTTGAATAGCCTGCTGATCATAAGAATTTCTTACATTAATGTCTTCAGGTTCTACAAAAGTTTCTACTTCATCATCTTTTTTACAAGCAGAAAAACAAAGAGAGCCTGCAAGGATATATAAAAATATTTTTTTCATTATTAAAAAAACTTTTAATTACTTTACAAATAATATAACGACAAAAGTATAAAAAAATATGAGAATAGATAAATTTTTATGGAGCATTCGCTTTTATAAGACCAGAACCATTGCTACTGAGGAGATTAAAAAAAACAGAGTTTCTATTGGTGAGTCGGTAGTGAAGTCTTCTAAAGAGGTGAAGGAAGGGGATGTAATCAAGATCCGTAAAAATCAGATTGACTATAAAATTAAAGTAATCCAGATTCCTAAAAGTAGAATCGGGGCCAAATTAGTGCCTTTACATATAAAAGATGTGACAGATAAAGAGCAGTATGAACTATTAAAAATGCGTAAAATGTCTCAGGATTATTACCGGATTAAAGGAGAGGGAAGGCCTACGAAGAAAGACCGACGTGATATGGATGACTATGTAGAAAATGATGTTGCAACAGATTTTACAGACTGGGATGAGTTCTTTGGTGAGACCGGAGATGATGATTCTGAAAATGAAGATTAAAAAAAGCTCTAGAGATAGAGCTTTTCTATGATTTCATCCACAATGTCTTCAGGAGTCCTGTTATCCGTAATTACACTGGCCTGCGCTTTATTGTAAAATTCATTTCTTTCAAATAAATGTTTAGCAATAAACTCAGGAAGGTTTTCATCAGAAATATTTGCAATCAAAGGACGTTTTTCTTTTTGTTTCAGAAGTCTTTCGGATAAAGTCCCGACAGAAGCTCTCAAAAAAACACTTTTCGAGTTATGATTAATAATTTCCATATTATTATAGTAAACCGGAGTTCCTCCACCAAGGCTTAAAATCACATTCTCCTGTGAAGCCAGTATCTCTTCCAAAGTTTCTCTTTCCAGCTTTCTAAAGTAGATTTCTCCCTTTTTTTCGAAGATTTCAGGAATTGTTAATTTGTTGCGTCTGGAAATTTCTTTATCAAGATCAATTAATTTAAAATTGAGTTTTTCGCTTAATATTTTGGAAATGTGAGATTTGCCACTTCCCATGTATCCAACAAGTGAAATTATCATGAATTTTTTTTAAACAAATTTGCGAAAAAGTTTTGAGATAAAGAAAAAACTCATATCTTTGCACCACTGAAAACGAGGGACATTATCATAGTGTTAATCGATAATAAAGTGGCCGACTCGGTAGCTCAGCTGGTAGAGCAATACACTTTTAATGTATGGGTCCTGGGTTCGAATCCCAGCCGGGTCACTAGCAAGAAAATTACTGATTTTGTAATTTATTGCCTGCGTGGTGAAATTGGTAGACACGCCATCTTGAGGGGGTGGTTTCCTAAGGATGTGCTGGTTCGAGTCCAGTCGCAGGCACACTGCAGAAAATTGAAATAATTGGTGTGATTTATTAGAATTATTTTTATATTTATCATACAATTGTGGCCGACTCGGTAGCTCAGCTGGTAGAGCAATACACTTTTAATGTATGGGTCCTGGGTTCGAATCCCAGCCGGGTCACAAGTTTACTGAAAAGTAAATTTTTTTCATATTAATATTTTGTGATTTGGTGTTTCAAAGGCTTCGTAAGAAGCCTTTGATTTTTTAAAATAAATTTTGCAAAGACAAAAAATATCGTATCTTTGCACCGCTAAAAAACAAAAAGCATTTTGAAATGTAATTTGTAGATGAAGTGACCGACTCGGTAGCTCAGCTGGTAGAGCAATACACTTTTAATGTATGGGTCCTGGGTTCGAATCCCAGCCGGGTCACAAGTTTACTGAAAAGTAAATTTTTTTCATATTAATATTTTGTGATTTGGTGTTTCAAAGGCTTCGTAAGAAGCCTTTGATTTTTTTTATATTTGATAAATGTAAACTATTGTTTAAGTAAGATATAAAAAAGCATCACTAAAAGTGATGCCTATCATATATTGGAAATAAATTATAATATTTAAGAGAGGTGCATATTGTCAATTAACCTCACACCATCTACAATAACGACTATAAAAGCTCTGAAGCTTCGCCCTTTTTGAAAAGTATCCGTTTCTTGTAAAGTTTCTTCATCTGCAATTAAAAAATACTCAAGTTTCATACCTTGCTGATGATCAAAAATGTCCTGTACCTTTTCTTTGATTTCGGATATTGTTATTTCTTTGAACCAGTTATTTACCTGTTTTAATGTTTCATAAATGATTTTTGCAGCTTCTTTTCTGTCTTCGTGCAGTCTTTGATTTCTTGAGCTTAATGCTAAACCATTACTCGCTCTGTAAATGGGTACTCCTTTTATTTTAATGGGAAGCTTTTTCTTTTCAACCAATTTTTTGATAATGGCTAACTGTTGAAAGTCTTTTTCGCCAAAATAAGCATTGTCGGGCTGTATTTGTTTGAAAAGCTCTTCTACAACGGTTCCGACTCCGTCAAAGTGCCCTGGCCGGGATCTTCCTTCCATTTCGTTTTCCAGTCCGTCGAAATCATAATGTTGGCTTTCTGTCTTTTCTGGATAAATATCAGATACTTCAGGAATGTAAACAGCATCTATGAGTCCTGAATTCTGTAGGATCAAAATATCTCGGTCTATATCTCGTGGATATTTTTCAAGGTCTTCAGGATTGTTAAATTGAGTGGGATTTACAAAAATTGAAGAAATGACAAGGTCATTTTCTTTTCTTGCTTCTTCATAAAGGGAAAGGTGCCCGTTGTGCAGCGCACCCATTGTTGGAGCAAAACCTATTCTTTTTCCCATTTCCTTCTGTCTTTCAATGAAATCCTGAAGTGTTTTCTTATTTTTTAAAACTTCCATAGTTCGCTATAATAGTATTTCAAAAATACTAAAAATATCATATATTACTGTTGTTTTCGATAATCTGAAAAAGGGAATTATCGTAAAAAAATGTTAATTAAAATAATGTTGGATGTTTTTTTGTAATTTTGCACATTAAAGCATTTTTACAAAAATTAGATAGAAGTTTATGCCGAATCAAAAGATACTGTACATTACCACAGAAATGTACCCTTATCAGGAAGATACAAATTTAGCAACAGTGGTAAACAAAATGGCACTTAAGATGCACCAGGAAGGAAATGATGTGAGAGTTTTTATGCCACGATTTGGACAAATAAGTGAAAGGAAGTTTCAGCTTCATGAGGTTATTCGTCTTTCAGGAATGAATATTATTATCAATGATTTAGATCAGCCTCTTATCATTAAGGTAGCTTCTCTTCCAGGAGAAAGACTTCAGGTGTATTTTATAGATAATGAAGAATATTTTAAAAGAAAGCAATATTATTTTGATGATGAAGGAAATCCTTTCGATGACAATGATGAGAGAGCAATCTTTTTTGCAAGAGGAGTTATAGAAACCATTAAAAAATTAAACTGGGTTCCGGATGTTATTCACTTAAACGGATGGATGTCTTCTTTTGTTCCTATTTATCTTAAAACATATTACGAAACTGATGCATACTTTAAAGATGCTAAAATAGTTCTTTCTTTATACAATGAGAAAGATGCTGCTTTGAGTGGTAATATTGAAGATAAGCTTAAATTTGATAATATTTCAGGATTAAAGGCATTGGAAAATCCAACCATTCAGAATGTTGTAATTGAAAGCATGAACTATGTAGATTCAATTGTTAAAGGAGATGAATTCTTAAACGAAGAACTAGATAAGGCTTTTAATGAAACTGGTACATCAAAATCTGAGTATCTTGATGTAGATTCTATCAATCAACTTTATTAAAAAACACATTTTAATGACTTATACTATTAAAAGAACTTTCGCCATTTTATTTATGGCGATTTTTGGAAGTGTATTATTATACAATTGTGAACCTGAAACAGATGCTTTGGGAGAACAATTATTTTTAAATGATGCAGCTCAGGGAGAAGAAACTTCTCGTGATGTCATTGCTTATAATATTGATAACAATGACAGTATTCGTAGTGATGCATCTGCTATGTATGAAGTTTATAATTCTACAAGAAAAGCTGTATTAGGTGCTTTTACGGAAAGTCAGTTCGGAATGCAAAGAGCATCTTATTTCACTCAAGTACGTTTACCGTCTTATAGCCCGGACTTTGGAGCAAATCCTGTAGTTGACTCTGTTGTATTAGTGGTAAAACCAACGTATGCTACAGATTCACTTACCACTACGACAAATGAAGATTATATTTATCCAGATGGAAATGTTGCGGCTAAAAAAGTGGTAAATACTTATCCTGTTTACAAATATGGAAAGGCTAAAATTAATGGAGCGGTGCCACAATTTACAATTAAGGTAAATGAAGTTGGAGATTTTTTAAATGGACAAAATGATATTGCTTATTCTAATACCATCTATGACGCTCCATTAGAACTAGGAAGCAAAATATTTAATGGAAATGTGAATTCAGTAACAATCACAAAAGATTCTGATGCTAGCTCATTATACACATCTTCAGCGGTGGGAATTAGAATTCCTTTAAGTGCTGGTTTTTTCCAGACTAAAATTGTGGATAAAGCCAGTTCTTCGGATCTTAAAGATGCTTCTAACTTTATTAGATATTTTAAGGGGATAAAACTCTCTGTTGTTGAAAGTGATGGATATCTGTTTCAGTTTAATCCGGATGACATAGAGATGATCATGTATTATAAAAATGATAAAACGGAAAATGGTACAACAACGAGGCCTCAAACAACTTATAAGTTTACTATGGGATCGGCCAATGCACATATTGGGCACTATGAATACAATAGATCGACACAGTTTGATAACTCTGTTATTGGAGATAAAATAAATGGAGATGCTAGATTATTTACTCAGGGAATGGGAGGACCTTCAATAGGTATTAAGATTCCGGCAGCAACTATCAATGAACTGAAACAATTCTATCAAAATAATAAAAAAGCTATTATTGGTGCTAGAATCAGAATCTATACAGATCCATCTTGGAATATAAATTATGCGAACTACAATAATAAGTATACGAAGCCAATCGATTTTACTATTGTTCAAAAAGATGTGGATAGTAATGGAAAAGAGACAACAGCTTTTACGACAGATTTGTTAAACTTAAGTGGATCTATAAATTTTTCTCCGTATAAAATATATGACATTGATAAGAATCCTGCATATTATGATTTTACGATTACAAAATCATTGAAGGATATTGTTGAAACTGGTGTTGATAATACAAATAAATATTTTAAGATTGACTTAGCAAGTTTTATTAATACAACATCAGGATCTTATGCGGGATACAAATATTCAAACAGAGCTTTCTCGGCAGATAGAGCAGTATTTATTGGTAATGATCCGTCTAATAAAAATAAAATACAACTTTTAGTTGTTCACAGCAAAAAATAAAATACATATAAAAACACGAGAAAAATATGTGCGGAATAGTAGGATATACAGGATTTCAGGATGCGTATGATATTGTTATCAACGGTCTTAGAAGATTAGAATATAGAGGGTATGACAGTGCTGGAATTGTCTTAGAAGATGGGAATGATAAATTTGAAGTTGAGAAAACTAAAGGGAAAGTAGATGATTTAGTAAAGATCTCTGAAGCATTGAAAGGTACTGCTAAAATAGGTATGGGGCATACTCGTTGGGCTACACATGGTGTTCCTAGTGATAGAAATTCCCACCCTCACCTTTCAAATAATAATAAAATTGCTCTTGTTCATAATGGGATTATTGAAAACTATGATACTATTAAAACAATGCTTATTGAAAAAGGTTTTAGCTTCAAATCGGAGACCGATACAGAAGTTTTAGTAAATCTTATTCAGTATTTTATGGATTTAAATCCCGAAATGGATTTTCCTACTGCAGTAAGATATGCGCTTAATGAAGTATATGGTGCGTATGCTATAACTGTGATGCATCAGGATTTTCCTGGGGTATTAGTGGTGGGAAGATTAGGGTCTCCTTTAGCAATCGGTATTGGTGAGAACGAATATTTCATTGCTTCTGACGCATCTCCTTTTGTTGAATTCACAAAGGAAGCTATTTATCTTGAAGAAGGTCATATGGCTACAATTTCTCTGGAAAATGGAGTAGACATAAGAACTATTAATGATAATTCTAAAATTAAACCTGAAATTCAGGAACTTAAATTAAGTTTGGAACAGATTGAAAAAGGAGGTTACGAACATTTTATGTTGAAAGAAATTTTCGAACAGCCAAAATCTGTCCATGATACAATGAGAGGGAGACTTCTTGTAGATGAAGGAATTATCAAAATGGCCGGAATCTGGGACCATATTGAAAGATTTAAAAATGCAAACAGAATCATCATTATTGCTTGCGGTACTTCTTGGCATGCTGGTCTTATCGGTGAATATTTAATTGAAGAATATGCGAGAATTCCGGTTGAAGTAGAATATGCTTCGGAATTCAGATATAGAAACCCAATTATTACCGATAAAGATGTTGTAATTGCAATTTCTCAGTCAGGAGAAACTGCAGACACTATGGCCGCTTTAAAACTGGCTAAGGAAAAAGGAGCATTTATATATGGTATTTGTAATGTTGTTGATTCTTCTATTGCAAGAATTACAGATGCAGGTTCATATACCCATGCAGGTCCTGAAATCGGAGTTGCTTCAACAAAAGCTTTTACTGCACAGTTAACTATTCTTACTTTAATAGCATTTAAATTAGGTAAACATAACGGAAACTTAGGAAACGCAGATTTTATGAGTTTAATTGCTGAGCTGGATGCTATTCCTAAAAAAATTGAAGATGTTCTAAGCTCAACGCACGAATTAGTTCAAAATATAGCAAAAGATTTTGTTACCGCTACCAACTTCCTGTATTTAGGAAGAGGATATAACTATCCTGCAGCATTAGAAGGGGCATTGAAGTTAAAAGAAATCTCTTATATTCATGCAGAGGGATATCCTGCAGCAGAAATGAAACATGGTCCGATTGCCTTAATTGATGAAAATATGCCAATCGTTATTATTGCTCCTAAGAAGGGACATTATGATAAAATTGTAAGCAACGTTCAGGAAATTAAAGCAAGAAAAGGAAAAATTATTGCTGTTGTGAATAAAGGAGATACTCAGGTAAGTGAAATGGCAGATTATGTTATTGAAATTCCTGAAACATCAGAATGCTTCTCACCAATTGTTGCATCAGTACCTTTACAGTTATTAGCATATTATATTGCAGTGTATAGAGGTGCAAATGTAGACCAGCCAAGAAACCTTGCAAAATCTGTAACTGTGGAATAAAAATTTGGTGTAAATAAAATAAATTTAGATTTCTTCCGTTATTTCAAAAAAAATCTTAAAAGTTTCTTAAAAAAATTATATATTTACGGCTTAATTATAAAAATTAACATGAAAAGGATATTTCTTTTATTATTGTCTGCGTCAGTAGCGTCGGTATCTTGTTCAGGTGGTGGTACTTCTTCTGTAGGGAAACCAGGAACGAAAGGAGAATTGATACCAAGAGAAAAAGCAAAATCATTTGTTGCGGAAAGACCTTATGGTATGGTTGCAATTCCTGCCGGCTCGTTTATTGCGGGTATGGCAGATCAGGATCCAACAAATTCTGCTGAAAAAGCACCATTGAAAACAACAACAGTTTCTTCTTTCTTCATGGATGAAGCTGAAACTACTAATGCAGAATACAGACTGTTCATTAATTATGTAAGAGACTCTATCGCTAGAACATTACTTGCTGAAGCAGCAGGTGAAGGAGGTGATGGGAAAGGTAAAGGAGCTAGTATCGGAGACTATGCTTACTTAGCTAAAAAAGAAGACAACTTAACACCATATCAAGAATATATAGAAGGCCAAGGTGGCGGAAATGACGGAAGCTACGATGCGAGTAAGAAATTAGACTGGAAAATTCCATTGCATTGGAATACATCAAAGTATCCGGATGTAGAATATGCAGAGGTTTTAGAATCGATGTATTTGCCAGCTTCTTCTAGAATAGGAAACGAAAGAATCCTTGATGTAAGTAAATTAAAATATACTTATCAGTGGGGAGATACGGATGCAGCTATTGCTGATAATGAAAGAGGAGCAAATTATTTAAAAAGAGAAAGTATTGCAATCTATCCTGATACAACAGTTTGGGTAAAAGATTTCCACTTTACTTATAACGAGCCATTATTTGAACAATACTTCTGGCATAAGGCATATAAAGACTATCCTGTAGTTGGAGTAACTTGGGATCAGGCAAGAGCCTATTGTAACTTCAGAACTAAACTAAAATCTGATTACAACGAAAGCTTAAAAAGAAGAAAACAAAGACCTTTGATTTTCAGACTTCCTACAGAAGTTGAATGGGAATATGCTGCAAAAGGAGGAAAAGAAAATGCAGCTTATCCTTGGGGAGGCCCTTATTTAATGGATGACAGAGGTTGTTATCTTGCAAACTTCAAGCCAAAACGAGGTAATTACATGGAGGATGAGAAAAAAGGTACTTATACATACACTGCTCCTGTAAAGAAATTCAAAAAGAACGGATTCGGTTTATATGATATGGCTGGAAACGTAGCTGAATGGACAGAATCAGGATACAATAATTCATCTGCAGTGTTTACATCTACGCTTAACCCATCTACTAAAGATAAATCAGATACTAGAAAATCTGTAAGAGGAGGTTCTTGGAAAGATGTAGGGTATATGTTGATGACAGGTATGAGAGATTGGGAAAGAAAAGATTCTGCAAGAAGTTATATTGGATTTAGAACAGTACAGGATATCCCTGAAGCTGCAGTAAAGCCAAGAAAAATAAACAGATAAAAACCAATAAAACTAATTTACACTAACATTAAAAAAAACTAACTTATATGTTTAAGACTAAAGATGCTTGGATGAATTTCTTCTATTCATTCGGTGCTGCAATTGTAATTCTTGGAGCTTGGCTTAAAATTACTCACATTACACTGGGACCTATTAATGGTAATATTGCTCTTACAGTAGGACTTATTACTGAAGCTATCATCTTCATCATTTTTGCCTTCGATCCACCGAAAAATGAAGAGTCTTATGCTTGGGAAAATGTTTATCCTGAATTATTAGATAAGCATGCAAATCCTAACCCGTTACATTCTAATGTTTCTACTAGAAATAATAATCATATAGCAGAACTTGAAAACTCGCTTTCTGGTAAACTTGACAAAATGTTACAGGATGCTAAACTTGATGTTCAACTATTTGATAGATTAAGAGCAGGAATCGATAAATTTTCAAACTCTGTAGATCAGATCAACCAAACAGTAGACGTATCTGCTTCTACTCATAAATATAATGAACAGTTGAATAAAGCTGCTCAACATATGGAGAGTATGAATGCTCTTTACGCAATGCAGTTGGAAAGCGGAAAGAGACAATCAGAATTTGCAAACAAATATGTTGAAGATATGCAAAAATCTGCTGAACAATCTGCAAAATTCAACCAAGAGTTACAAGGCTTAACGTCTAATTTAAATAATTTGAATAGAGTTTATGGCGGTATGTTAACTGCGATGAAGTCTTAATTTCTTAACCATTTCTAAATTTTAATTATTTAATCAAACAAAAGAAAAGAGAATGGCAAAAGGAAAACAGACTCCACGTCAGAAGATGATCAACCTAATGTATTTGGTGTTCATCGCGATGATGGCCCTAAACATTGATGTTGAAATTATCAGGTCGTTTTATGACTCTACAATATCTCTTAACCAAACCCGTAACCTAACGGAGCAAAAGAACAAGGATATCTTCGAAAAGACACTTGAGGCTAAAGCTCAGCAGGTTCCTGATACTTATGCAGAACCTTGGGCACAATATCAAATATTGAGAGATAAAATTGACGGTTTGGTAAAAGAGGCAGAAGAAGTAAAAACTACACTTAAAAAACATTCAGAATTCCACGATAAAGATGAGAGCGGGAAAGACATGGATGTAAGTGAGAACTTCTCTGCATTGAATAATAACGAAGCGACTACAGAATACTTCTTCAACGGAGGAGACGAAAACAGTCCGTCAAAAAAAGCTTTGGCATTAAAAGCTAAAATTGATGATGTAAGAAATTATATCAATAATACATTTGGAAGAGATCAACACTTGGCAAAATTGGTTGAAAGAGCAAATACTTCTTTAATTGCAGAATATCCTCAAGGAAAATCTCCGAACGGAAAAACTTGGTTTCAGAATAAATTCTATCACCAACCGCTTATTGCAGCGATTTCTAATTTAGGAATTATCCAGAATGATGCAAGAAACGTACAGTCTGATGCATTGGCATTAATGCTTCAGGAGAAAGTAGATGCGAGTATCAAATTCACTAGTTATGAAGCTATTGTTTCTGCTCCAACGGATATCGTTGCAGGTAATAAAGCTGAAGCTGTTGTAATGTTAGGTAACTATTCTAATAGTAATAAGATTAACATCAGTGGTGTTAGCAGACAGGAAAATGGTAAAGGGTTCCTTCCTTTAAATACTGGAGGATTAGGAGAACATAAAATTGGTGGTGTAATTACATTAACTGATGCTAGCGGAAAAGCACAACCCTTCACCTGGACTCATACTTATAATGTAATCGCAGGTCCGCAAGAAGTAAAACTTGAAAAAGGATTATTACTTTCTGCTGATAAGATGAATGTAATGTATAGAGGTTTAGAAAACCCAGTGTCTGGATCTATCTTAGGTGCTGATAATGCTAAATTATCATTGTCGGCTTCTGGTGGTGCAATTGTTAAGAGTACAGGAAATGGTAAATGGAATGTTACTCCACAATCAGGAAATGTTATTCAGCTGACGCTTTCTGGAAGGGAGCCTAGTGGTAAAGTTGTATCTCAAGTATTTGAATACAGAATCAAAGGAATTCCTAGACCGCAGGGGCAAATTAGAGGTAAAGCTGTTAATTTTATGCCGGCAACTTCGATTCCAAATCAGATTGTTACAGCTACTTTACCAGATTTTGATTTCCCTGTATCATTTACAGTAAATAGCTTCATATTGAAGTTACCAGGTAGAGCAGGTACAATGATCCAAGGTAGTGGATTGTCTTCCGCAGAAGGTTTATTGAGAAATCTTAGACCGGGTGATGTTGTACAAATCTATGATATCCAAGCTACGGCAACTGGTTTAGGAAATCAAAGATTGAAAGAAATTTCACCAGTAACTATCAATGTTCAATAAGATTAATTTGTAAATTCATATTATGAAAAAATATATTAGCAGTCTACTAGTTTTAGCTTCTGGGTTTGCATTTTCTCAGACTATTCTAAATGCTTCTTCTCCGGAAGAATTCAGACAGATGAGAGCTGAAAATATGAGAAAAGTGGGAGATACTGTTATTAGTAATAAAGTAAAGCCACTAGAGTACGGTTTTGTAGATGATAAAGACGTATTAAAAAGTATGTTTGTATGGGAAATTATAGATTTGAATGATAAAATTAATCAACCATTCTACTATGATAATCCGGACGGACTACTTTCTAAAAATACTAGATCTCTTTATCAAATTCTTTTAGATGCTGCAATGGATGGCCAAATTGAAGAGGTTTATGATGACGAGAATTTTACTACAAAATTAGGCAAGGAAGCTCTTCAGAAAAAATTGGAGAGTGTAAGAATGGATGAAGAGGCAATTGATATTTTAAATTCAGGAAGACAACTTACTGAAGATGAGAAGAAAAGACTAATTGACCATATTAGAACAACAACCGATAAAGTTAAAGTGTTGAAAATCATGGGTATGTGGTTTATTGATAAGAGAGATGGCCAAATGAAATACAGACCTCTTGGAATTGCTGCAATGGGACCAGATCCAACATCTATCGGTAGACTAGATGCTGAAGGAAAACTTATGGAAGGAGCTAATGATCTTGTAGATCTATTCTGGGTATACTATCCAAAGGCAAGAGATATTTTAGCAAATAATTACGTTTTCAACAGAAAAAATTCAGCGGCTGATTTGTCTTTCGATGATATCATTAACGCAAGAAGATTCTCTTCTATAATCTATAAGTCATCAAGCGGTTTAGGAGATGGAACCATTAAGGATTATGTCCCTAGGAATGCTGAAGAACAAATTGAAGAAAGTGATAGAATCAAAGGACAGATTCTTGAAATGGAAAACGAATTGTGGAATTATTAATATTTCATTTGATTCATATATAAAACCTGAGTATTTTTACTCAGGTTTTTTTATTCTGAAATTGTACCCTTAGTTATAAAGGGAATGATGAAGCACTTACGTAGAAGACGAGGCCTTTAAGAAGATTTTAATATGAAAAAAGTAGACTATATAATTGTTGGTGACGGATATGCAGGTGTTTTTTTAGCACATCAATTGATTAAAAACAATAAATCTTTTGTGATTTTCTCTGAAGGAAAAAAAAGTGCGTCGCAGGTCTCTGCAGGCATTATTAACCCGGTAGTTTTAAAAAAGTTTACTACTTTTTGGAAAGCCCAGGAACAAATAGATTTTTTAAAAGATTCATTAAAGGAGATTGAAACTTATACAGGAAAGAATTATTTAATAGAAGCTCCTATCCACAGAATTTTTCATGACGAAAATGAACAGAAGCTATGGCTGAAAAAATCTGAAAATTTAGACCTGGTTAACTTTTTAGATGAAAATTTTGATCACATAGAAGGGGTAAAAAACGATTTTAATACAGGAAAGGTAAACCAATCTGCCCGACTTAATGTTAATGGATTTTTCATGGGTATATTTGATTTTCTTGAAAAAAGATCACAGCTGATCAAAGAAAAATTCGATTATTCCAAAGTCAATGCCGGAGAATCTGTTTACAAAGAACTTAATTTTAAAAAAATTATTTTTTGTGAAGGGATGGGAGTGAAGGAAAATCCTTTTTTTTCAGATATTCCTGTGAATGCGAATAAAGGACATCATATCAAAGTTAAATTGTCCAAAGCTTTAGCCCAGAATATTACGATTAAAAAGAAACACTTTTTATTTCCATTAGAAAATGATTTGTATTTTTATGGAGGGACTTATGATCGGGAACAACTTCACAGCCATATAGATGATTCTGCCATACAGCAATTAACGAATGGTTTAGCTGAGTTTTATCCTTATGATTTTGAAATAAAAGAAGTGAATTTCGGATTCCGGCCTACCGTAAAAGATAGAAGGCCTATTATAGGAGTACATTCTGAGCATTCAAATATGTTTGTGTTTAACGGATTGGGAGCAAGAGGAATATTAAATGGATGCTATTTTTCCAAAGTATTATATGATTTTATGGAAAATAATTCCCCATTGCCAACTGAAGTGAATCGGGAAAGATTCATAGACTAAAATAAAAAATATCGAGGCAGTAATGTCTCGATATTTTACTATATATGAATTTTGTGTTAATTGCTAAGAACAAACTTCGCCAAAGGAGCCATTCTTGCCTTGTTAAGAGTAAGGGTATTACCGTTCACAGAATAATTATCTGCGGCTAACAGAGCTTTTGAAAATAATTGTTCAGTTTCCAGATCCTCACAAGCCATCATTGTAGACATTCCCTGGTTGAATTTTATACGCATAATGTCCTGCTTTATTTCAAAGGTTCCTCCGATACCATTACATCCGGCATGTCCTTCATACCTCATATCGCTCGTGTTAAGTTTGAAATAAGGATTGTTTTTAGGATTTTTAAGCTGAATAGGCTTTCCATTGAGTTCGGTAAGTTTCCATGTTTTTCCTGTAATATCATTTTTAGATGACTGCTTTGCAGTATTACAAGAAAAAAGAAATATTGATAAGATGAAAATAATAATGTAGTTGTGTAGATTTTTCATATTATATATTTTAAATTGAAATGGTCATTGTTAGTAAGAAGCCATTTTTGTCTGGCCGTTTTCCTTATTCTTTTTGTAATGAAACAAAACCATATCCGCGTCCTTTTTTAGAAATGTTACATTTCCATGAATATCAGAATATTGGTACTCTTCATTAGCCGCTGTATATTCCGGGAGTTCATCAACTTTTTTTATCTCGTACGTTTTCCCATTAAGAAATACTTTGGCTGTGCTTTGAGTATGATTGATCATAACCTCCATCTGATCTCCAAAATCATCTACAAAAGTAGCTCTGGTAATACTGTCTTTAGCTATTTCCACAGAAGGTTTTGTAGCTACGACTTCATTTTCTTTTGTAGAATGCTTACATGAGATGGCGGTAAGTGCAAGAATGAAGAATATTGAAAATAGAACCTTTTTTTTCATAATAATTTGTTTTTGTGTGTTTCATTGGTGTGATTTGTTTGGCAAAGTTATTACTTTTCTAGATAAAATCTGTTAATTTATTATAAATTATGTGGTTGTTTTTAAAATAATTGAATTTTTTAATTTTTAAATATCTTATGATTCTCTGTTTTTTTTATAAATTCTTCTGTTTTTAAAGCGTTTTTATTGGGTTTAAAATATAAAATACTGAAAATCAAATTTAAAATAATAATTCTCTTTTTTGGGATTTTATCCTTTGTGATTCAGTTGGTGTTATTCAGCATATTTAAAGGAAAGTTAAATATTGTTAATATATGTCATTTGTCATGAAATTGTTTCAAAATGTATACAAACTAAGACTTACATTTGTGCCTTCAAATTATGAGAAATTATATAGTGTATTTTTTGACCAGTCTTTTTCTGCTATTCGTAGTGGAAAGCAAGATCAATGTCAAAACTTTAAGAAATGACTATACTCATTCCTCTCATAATTTACCTAAAAGAGCAAACCGACTCAATCAGACCTACGAAAAACTTTCGATACAGCAGACCTCAGATGATATAAGCAATGCTTATTCATTAGAACTTGCTGAAGATGATTTCCAGCTGTCTGATACGTTTGAGGCGATGGTTGTTTTTGCCAGTGTTTTCACATTGGTATATATTTTTGGGTTAAAAAGTTTCAAAAAGCTTAAGCCTTCTATTCATGGCTTTTTATCAGACTTTTCCTCAGTGAAAAGATTCATTCTGATCCGTTCTATCAGAATTTAAACTATATTTTTCGAATTTTAGTTGCTGCTGGTTTTTCAGCAGGAATGTCATGCGTTGTGCTTTGTTGGTAATCATCACACCGCAAATTCTCTTATTACCATTTTCATATTTAAAACATTAACGATTTACATAAACTCTAGAAATTATGATTAAAAGAGTTGTCGCAAGCATTGCGCTAAGCAGTCTTTTATTGTTCACAGGTTGTAACAAGAAAAAAGAAGAAAAAGAAGAAGCTGCAGTTTATCCCGTAACCACTCCGGTAGTGATGGATACGGTGATTGACAAAGAATATGTGGCTCAGATCAGATCTGTAAAGAACATCGAAGTTCGTGCACAGGAGAAAGGCTTCCTGGAGAAGATTTTCGTAGACGAGGGTCAGTTTGTTCATCAGGGTCAGACATTATTCAGAATAATGCCGAAGTTATATCAGGCAGAGTTGCTGAAGGCCCAGGCAGAAGTTGCCCAGGCTACGATTGAACTGAAAAATGCAAGTACATTAGCCAGCAACAACATCGTTTCCAAAAACGAAAGAGCAATGGCAAAAGCTAAATTGGATGCGGCAAATGCAGAAGCTAAATTGGCACAGATACACTTATCATTTACAGACATTAAAGCTCCGTTTTCAGGGATTATCGACAGAATTCCTTTGAAACTTGGAAGTTTGGTAGATGAAGGGGACTTGCTGACCTCTCTTTCTGATAACAATGATGTTTATACGTATTTCAACGTTTCAGAACCGGAATACCTTTCTTATCAGACCAATGCAGCATCAAGAGGAAGCAATCAGGTTTCCTTGGTGATGGCAAACGGAGATATTTTTCCACAAAAAGGAGAAGTTCAGACCATTGAAGGGGAATTTGATAGTGAAACAGGAAATATTGCGTTCAGAGCTAAGTTCCCAAACCCGGCAAAATTATTGAGAAACGGAGAAACAGGAAAGGTAAGAATGACTTTGCCATTGAAAAACGCTTTAATTATTCCTCAGAAAGCAACCTACGAAATTCAGGATCAGAAATATGTTTTTGTAGTGGATAAAAACGGAGTGGCAAAATCCAGAAATATTAAGGTGGCTTATGAGCTTCCGGACGTTTATGTTGTGGGTTCTGGATTATCAACAGGTGACAGAATCTTGTTGGAGGGAGTTCAAAAAGTGAAAGACGATCAGAAAGTTCAAGTTAAAGCTCAGGATCCGAAAAAAGTTCTTCAATCATTGAAATTAAAAGCAGAGTAGAATACGATAACTGGTAAGTGAGCATTGATCATCAAAACTGTTCAAATTCATCATTTATCATTCATCATTAATAATTGATATTATTTTTATGTTTAAGAAATTCATTCGCAGACCTGTTCTGTCTATCGTAATCTCTTTGATTATCGTATTTATGGGAGTCTTGTCTTTGGTAAAACTTCCAGTGACACAGTTTCCGTCCATTTCACCGCCAAAAGTAAACATCACCGCAGAATATCCGGGAGCCAACAACGAATTGTTGATCAAATCTGTGGTTATTCCGTTGGAAAGAGGTTTAAATGGGGTGCCGGGAATGAAATATATGACTTCCGATGCCGGAAATGACGGGGAAGCTTCTATTCAGGTGGTTTTCGACTTGGGAACAGACCCGAACGTGGCAGCCGTAAACGTGCAAAACCGTGTATCTTCGGTGGTTAATAAATTGCCACCACTGGTAGTTCGTGAAGGGGTGAAAATTACCCGTGAAGAGCCTAACATGTTGATGTACATAAACTTGTATAGTGATGATCCTAAAGCTGACCAGAAATTCCTTTTCAACTATGCAGATATCAACGTGATGTCCGAATTGAGAAGGGTAAGCGGAGTTGGTTTTGCGGATATCCTGGGAACAAGAGAATATGCAATGCGTATCTGGCTTAAGCCTGACAGATTAACAGCTTACAGCATTTCGGCAGACGAAGTAATGGAAGCGTTGAATCAGCAGAGTTTGGAAGCATCTCCTGGTAAGACGGGGGAAAGTTCCGGAAAGCGTTCGCAGTCATTTGAATATATTTTAAAATATCCGGGCCGTTTCAATAATGAAAAAGATTACGGGAATATCATTCTTAAAGCGAAACCTGACGGAGAATTTATCAGATTAAAAGATGTTGCGGATATCGAATTCGGTTCCTCGATGTACGATATTTATTCTACGTTGAACGGGAAACCTTCTGCGGCAATAACGGTAAAACAATCGTACGGTTCCAACGCAAGTGACGTTATCAAAAACGTAAAATCTTTGATGGCAGAATTGCAGAAAACCACCTTCCCGAAAGGAATGCATTACGACATCAGTTATGACGTATCAAGATTCCTGGATGCATCGATTGAAAAGGTCGTTCACACGTTATTTGAAGCCTTCGTTTTGGTGGCAATCGTGGTATTCTTATTCTTGGGAGACTGGCGTTCAACACTAATTCCGGCTTTAGCGGTTCCGGTTTCGTTAGTAGGAACATTCGCTGTAATGTCCGCTTTCGGAATTACATTAAACATGATTTCGCTCTTTGCCCTTGTAATGGCGATCGGGGTTGTGGTGGATGACGCGATTGTGGTCATTGAAGCCGTTCACGCCAAGATGGAAGAGAAACATTTATCTCCTTTAAAGGCGACGGAAGAAGCAATGCATGAAATCAGCGGGGCGATTATCGCGATCACTTTGGTAATGGCATCCGTATTTATTCCGATTGCATTTATGTCCGGTCCGGTTGGGGTTTTCTATCGTCAGTTCTCCATTACAATGGCTTCAGCAATTATCCTTTCAGGGGTTGTAGCTTTGACACTGACTCCGGCTTTATGTGCTTTAATTCTGAAAAATAATCACGGAAAACCTAAGAAAAGAACACCAATTACTATTTTCTTAGATAAGTTCAACGGTCTATTTACAAAAGGTGCGAATAAATATGAAGGAATGTTGAATAAAACGGTGAAGAAGAAAACAATCACTTTACCATTATTATTGGCATTCTGTGCTGCGACATTCTTCCTGAGCAATTCATTGCCGTCAGGGTTTATTCCTGCGGAAGATCAGGGGATGATCTATGCGATTATCCAGACGCCACCGGGTTCAACATTAGAAAGAACCAATCAGATTGCAAAGGAATTATTGAGAGAATCTGAAGATATTGATGGGGTACAGTCCGTTTCTTCATTAGCAGGTTATGAAATCCTGACGGAAGGTACAGGTTCCAACTCCGGTACTTGTCTGATTAACTTAAAAAGCTGGGAAGATCGTAAAGAATCTGCCGCAGAGATCATTGAAAAGCTTGAAGAAAAAGCTAAAAATATTCCCGGTGCGAATATAGAATTCTTCCAGCCGCCATCAATTCCGGGTTATGGTGCTGCAGGTGGTTTCGAGCTTCGTCTTTTGGATAAAGCGGGAAGTGGAGATTATCACAAAATGGAGCAGGTAAGTAACGATTTTGTAAAGGAACTGAAAAAACGTCCTGAATTGGGATCTGCATTTACATTCTATTCTGCGAGTTTCCCTCAGTATATGCTGAGAGTAGATAACGATCTTGCCGAGCAAAAAGGAGTAACGATCGAAAATGCGATGGACAATTTATCAACTTTAATTGGTTCCAACTATGAGACGAGTTTCATCCGTTTCGACAGACCCTATAAGGTAATTGTTCAGGCAGGTCCTCAATATCGCGCATTACCGACGGATTTGTTGAAATTGTATGTGAAAAACGATAAAGATCAGATGGTTCCGTATTCGGACTTCATGCATTTGGAAAAAGTGTATGGTTTATCAGAGATCACAAGACATAATATGTATAACTCTTCCGAGGTAAGTGGAACTCCTGCTCCGGGGTACAGTTCCGGGCAGGCGATTGCAGCCATCAAAGAAGTGGCGGATAAAACACTTCCGAGAGGTTTCGGGATCGACTGGGCAGGGATTTCCAAGGATGAGGTAAGCCGTGGAAACGAAGCGATTTTCATTTTCTTAGTCTGTTTAGGATTCGTTTATCTGATTCTTTCTGCACAGTATGAAAGTTTCATTCTTCCGCTGCCGGTAATTTTATCATTGCCGACGGGTATTTTCGGAGCTTTCCTATGTTTGAAATTATTAGGGTTAGAAAACAATATTTATGCTCAGGTAGCCATGGTCATGTTGATTGGTCTTTTGGGTAAAAATGCCGTATTGATCGTAGAATTTGCTGTTCAGAAAAAGGCAGAAGAGGGAATTCCGGTTGCGCAGGCTGCCATTGAAGGAGCAGCGATCCGTTTCCGTCCGATTTTGATGACATCATTTGCGTTCATTGCAGGTTTGATTCCTTTGGTAATGGCTACCGGACCGGGTGCGATTGGTAACCGAACCATCGGTACAGCCGCAGCAGGAGGGATGCTGATCGGAACTATTTTCGGATTAATGATCATTCCTGGATTGTATTACATCTTCGGAACGATCGCCGAGAAATCCAGATTGGCCAGATATGAAGAAGAAAATCCTTTAACAGAACAAACAGAACCGTACCAACACGATGACAAACATGAAGATTTATAATAAATATATAGCAGCCATCGCCTTATCACTTGTTTTAGCAAGTTGTAAGGCGCCAATGGCGACCGTGATAAAAGACGAGGTAAAGGAAAATGTACCTCAGAGCTTTAGTCAGGAAGATCAGGGTGACGCGAACAATAATAGCGGAACAACACCTTGGAGACAATTTTTTACTGATCCGAATTTAGTTGCTTTAATAGAAACTGCACTAAAGAATAATCAGGAGCTGATGATCACTTTGCAGGAAATTGAGATCGCAAAAAGTGGTGTTTTAGCTAAAAAAGGAAGATTAACGCCAACTGTAACCGCCGGAGTGGGGGCAGGACTAAAAAAATCTGGACGCTATACAAGTGAAGGAGCAGGTGACGCAACTACGGAAATCGAGCCAGGAAAAGAAATGCCGGATCCGCTTGGAAATTTTGAAGGCGGTTTGACGGCCAACTGGGAAATTGATATCTGGAAAAAATTAAGAACAGAAAAAGAGTCTGCCGTGGCACATTATCTTTCGACGGTGGAAGGAAAGAATTTTGTCCTTTCCAACCTGATCGAAGAAGTTGCTGATAATTATTATGAATTGCTTGCTTTGGATAATCAGCTGGATATTATTCAGCAATATATCAAGCTTCAGCAAAAAGCTCTGGAAATTTCAAAAATTCAGAAAGAAGCTGCGGCGGCAACTGAATTAGCGGTAAAAAAATTCGAAGCTGAACTGGCAAAATCCAAAGCGACAGAATATACGATCCGTCAGCAAATTACGGAAAAAGAGAATGAAATCAATGCGCTTTGCGGTCGTTTTCCACAACCGATTGTAAGAACGAAGGAAGATTTTATGACTACGATTCCGCAAACGGTGTATACGGGAATTCCGTCACAGTTATTGGCCAACCGTCCTGATATCAAACAAGCAGAATTGGAATTGAAATCATCAAAATTAGATGTGGAAGCAGCAAGAAAAGAGTTCTATCCTTCATTGGAAATATCGGCAACATTAGGTTTAGAAGCATTTAAACCTTCTTATCTGGTGAAAATGCCGGAATCAATTGCTTACAATTTAGCAGGTGAGTTAGCCGGACCACTTATTAATAAAAGTGCAATTAAAGCTAATTTTCAGACTGCGGATGCTAAACAGATTCAGGCTTTGTACGAATATGATAAAACGATTCTGAACGCTTATTTGGATGTGGCTAATTTGATGTCGAAAGTGAAAAATATTGATCAGTATTATAAACTGAAGTCTGAAGAAACACAGGCTTTGGAGAAATCAATAGATATTGCTAATCAGTTATTTAGGAATTCAAGAGCGGATTATCTGGAAGTTCTTCTGAACCAGAGAGATGCATTGGATGCAAAAATGGAGCTGGTTGAAGCAAAACAGAAACAGCTGAGTACAGTTGTAGATATTTACAAAAGCTTAGGCGGAGGCTGGAAGTGATTTGTAAATCCTTAATGTTTTATTTTTGGAGACCGTCATATTTGGCGGTCTCTTTTGTTGTATTAAAGAAAATGAGGATATAATTTGAAGATCAGTGTAAGTTGCTGATAATTAATATTAATTTACTTCTCTATAGATGAATTATGAAAAGGGTTTTGTATATTTATTTACCAAACCGATTATCATGAAAAAAATACTATTACTTCTCTTAGCCGTACTTGTAATCTTAGTTATTTTCCTAATAATAAGAACCCTCACTTATCCATTTAAAAAAAATGAAGCTTCTGTTGAAAAAGCCTGGAATCCTGTACGTAATGATATTGCAGTTCAGCATCTGTCGGGAGGAATACGAATACCTACAGTTTCTACAGGGGAATTAGGTGATTTTGATTATGCCCCGTTTGAAAAATTTAAGAACTACTTAAAAGAATCTTATCCTTTGGTGTATCAAAATACTGAAAACTATGAAATTAATACATATGCATTGGTATTTAAAATAAAAGGGAAAAATAGTTCTTTGGCTCCGATATTATTTTTATCACATATTGATGTTGTTCCTCCGGGTGATGCGGATGTGGTCAATAAGAATGAAAATGTCAGTCAACTTAATGATAAACCTGCACCACGTGTTTCAAAAGTGGCAAAAGATTGGGAATATGGCCCGTTTTCAGGAGCAATCGCCAATGGTAAAATTTATGGAAGGGGAACTCTGGATATGAAAGGGATGCTTTTCTCTTTAATGGAATCTGCAAATAATATCATTGAAAATAAAATAATACCTGAAAGGGATATTTATCTGGCTTTTGGCTTTGATGAAGAAGTTGGAGGGAAAAAAGGAGCCACGCAGATTGCCGCACACTTTAATAAGCTAGGTTTAAAATTTGATGCCGTTTATGATGAAGGAGGTCTCATTTTAGAAAAAGGAAATGTCGCAGGAATCAACAATGATGTTGCCGTTGTGGGATGTGCGGAAAAAGGATTTCTTTCAGCCAAAATAAAAGTAAAGGGATTGGGGGGACATTCTTCTATGCCACCAACAGAAAGTGCAATTGGTAAAGCTGCGATCATTATGCAGCGGCTTGAAAAAAATCAGATGAAGCCTATGATTACCCCTTCAATGCAGGAGTTTTTTAATAATATAGGAGGTGGAATGCCATTTGTAAACAGAATGGCTATTGCAAATACATGGCTGCTGAAACCGGTATTACTCTCACAGCTTACAAAAAATAACACGACAAATGCTTTGGTAAGAACGACTACAGCACTTACGATGATGAAGGGAAGTGACGGAACGAATGTTCTTTCTCCTGAAGTGGAATTTGTGGTTAATTTTAGATTGCTTCCCGGAAATACCGTTAAAGATGTTAAGCAGCATATTGCCAAAGCTACTGATGGTTTTGATGTGGAAGTGGAAGAAATTGACAATACCCGTGAAGCTTCTGCAGTTTCATCAACAAATACCCGGGCTTATAAAATGATTCAGGAGGGTGTGAAACAAATTTATCCTGAGGCTGTAGTGACTCCTTACCTTACAGTAGGAGGTACAGATGCGTACAAATATCAGAGAGTTAGTGACCATATTTATCGGTTTATGCCCATTAAGATTAATGGTTTTGAACAGCAAAGTATTCACAGTACCAATGAATATATCAGTATTGAAAACTATCTTAGAATGATTCACTACTTTGAATTCATTATGAAGAACTACGATAAATAAGAATTGTAAATTTTTTTAGATTAATTTTAATACGTCAAGTTTTGTCGCATTAGCAGAATAGTTTTGTGGTATCAAAATTACAAAGCTATGGAACTGCCGTTTTATCTTACCTATAAAGAATTTGAAGCTCATTACTATAACAATTTGGAAAAATGGTTTGAAGAATACCATAACACCTCTGAAGTTGATTATTTGAAGCAGTTGGTAAATTTGTACAGCCCTTATGTTTACTACAATTTTGCTAAAGATAAACTTCAGGCAGATGCATCTATTCAGATCAGAGACTGTTTCTTTCCGTATTATGAGAAAATAGGAATTTCATTTTGTACCAATTGCGATCAAAATAACAAACATATTTCAAAAGGAATGAATCACCTTTTTGAATGGAAAACCATAACCATGATGGAATATGCACAGCATATTTTAGATAAAATAAACAAACATATTACCAAAAAGAATATCAAGAATACTGGCAGTGTGTTTGATTTTATAAATGACAAAGAAGTCATTACTTTCAGAGATGGGGCCGGATTGTGTGTGAACTATAATCAGCATCAGTCTACTATTCCTTTTCTTAAAGCTTATCTTCCTGTTTTTGGAAAAACCGTTGATATTGCAGTATACAGGGACTTTATTTTTTCGGTAGTTCAGATTGCAGAATTTATAGACCAAAAATTAAAGGAAGTTCAGGCATTTGAGCTTATGATGTACTCAAAGTTAAAATCTGAAGCCAAATTTAAAGTACAGATGAATGATCAGTTCTTAACAATCTGTAATTAATTTTTAAACCCAAACATTCATATAACTAATAACTAAATTGTAGTTTGAAATTTTTCAAACGAAAAATCCTGATCATCTGATCAGGATTTTTTGCAAAAGGGATCTTGCTGTTTTTGTTTCATTTTCATCTACCTATTTTATCCATCCAAAATAAATAGAAACAGGCATTATTGCCAAGGTTGAAGGAATTATAATTGCAAATCCATATGAAAATTTAAGAATCAAAGGAGTATATTTTTCATGAGTAATCCCTATGGAACGGAAGGCACTTTGAAATCCGTGCAGCAAATGCCACGCAAGGGAAAAGCATCCTGTCAAATAAATTACTACCTCAACAGGGCTTTGAAATTTTTCAATAATCATTTTATATAGGGGAAGCTCTTCATCATATTGAAACTGATGAATCCGATTAGGAATCCAAAAATTTTGTGTATGAATAATTAGGAAAAGTAAGATCAAAGTACCAAGTAGAGTCATGCTTTTGCTATACCATGTAACACGGGGTGTGTTATCTTTATAAAAATATTGAATCGACCGGGCTTTTCTGTTCTTCTTCCAAAGAGTAAACCCTTGAACGATATGAATGATAAAGCCGACAACCAGAACAACTTCAATAGTTCGGATTATAGGATTTGTAGCCATAAAATGTGCTCCAATAGTGAATATCTTGCCTTTATCGTTAAAGAAAATCAGCGCATTTACCGAGGCGTGTACAATCAGAAAACTTATCAAGAATAAGCCGCTTAATGCCATTATTATTTTCCTGCCTATGGAACTTTTTAATATACTTTTTGACATTGACATAAATTTTATAAAATGATATTATTTTCGTGTATGCTCGGGTCTCTCATACTCGCTTCGCCCAGCATTTCCCTCAATTCAACTTCCACTTGAAAACTAATTTGAGATATTGGAACATCATTGGCACCTCCCTCAAATGGATTTTCGGTATTTTCACCTACTTGCGCTATAGAAGCATATAGCCAGGAAATCAAACAGCTGAAAGGAATGATTAACCAGATCATATTTCCTTTCATAAATCCGTCAACACTATCATTGAGCTTATTAAAATCTGCGAGCAACCCATATGGCAATAAAAATGAAAATGATTGTATCAGAAGATTATTAATAATATTATACTGTCGTGGAAACGGTGAATGTTTGATATGTTCACTTTTTCCTTGCAGATTGTAAAATTCTTTAATTGATTTTTCCATATCAATAAATTGTGCCACTGTGATTTCCTGTTTTTCATAAAGAGATTTCAGGGTTCTACTTTGCAGACTCATAATGTAGGTTGCAATATTTCTGGCCTTAAGAATATTCTCAAGCACTTCAGGTGTTACATATTCAGCCAACTCCTCTTCAAGGTTTGTTTGCTGTTCAGGAATTTTAAAGTGTTTACGATAATGTACGTTATGTTTTTTATCTGTTGTTTCCCAGCTTTGGTATTCTCTCATACTATAGCGCAATGCAGTAATCCAAGCCAAATGGTTATGAATAAGAGTTTTTGAGGCTTCATTATTATTCTCTACATAATCTTGGCTTACCAAACCCCAGGAACGGCTATTTGATAAAATAGTGGTCCAAACCTCCTGTGCTTCTAGAGACCGGTTATAACTTAGATTATTTTTGAAGGCTAATATAAATGCAGTAGCAGTTCCCAACATTGCAATGACGGACCAGGGAATTGCGACCCATTTTATTCCAAAAATATGATAAAAGCATACTGGAATAAAACCTACAAGGAGTAAGGTGTAAATTTTTCCTTTTGTCCATATCAGAAACTCAAAGATATTATATGATTTACCTATATACATCGGTATTGCTATTGATTGGTTAAATCGTAGGTTTTAATAGATCTGTGATTTTAATTGTCACATTTTAGGTCGGAACAACAGATATTTATCAATATCATCGTTGATTTTCAGGTTTGGAAATCCAGGCTAAATATTCGGTAGTTCCCAAGTATACCGGATTCTTAGGGGTAAGTGTTGTCTTTTCCAATATTGCACCTGAATAGGGTGCATTAACATCCGTTTCGACTTCCAAAGATTTTTGAGTTGATAGGATATATTGTTTTATCCATTCATCCAATTGGAACCGTTCCGGTCCACCTATTTCAAGAATTTTATTAGCAGGCTTTTCAGTTGCTATTTGGGCAACAAATGCTGCTACTTCGGCACTTGCTATAGGTTGGATATATGCATTTGAAAGTTTTACTTTTCCTTCCGATGTGCTTGTAGCTACAATACCACCGGCAAATTCAAAAAATTGAGTAGCATGTACAATAGTAAAAGGCACTCCTGATTCTTTAATTAAATTCTCTTGAACCTGCTTGGCACGAAAATATCCGCTTTCCTGTAATTTATCTGTTCCAACAACTGACAGGGCAATGTGATGTTGTATTCCTGCGCTTTTTTCTGCCGGAAGTAAATGTTGGTTTGAAGTTTTGAAGAAATTCATTACCGGTTCATCATCAAATGATGGTGAGTTGGAAACATCAATAACAATATTAGCATTTTTAAGAGCTTCCTCAAGGCCTTCGCCGGTAATGGTGTTTACCCCTGTATTGGGTGATGCAACGATTACTTCATGATCCTTTTTCAGGATGTTTGCTACCTGGCTTCCTATAAGTCCGGTACCTCCAATGATTACAATTTTCATTTTAATTTTGTTTATAATTGTTAACAAGGCAAAATTGAAAATAAAAAAACCATAAAAACTTAAACCAGTTTAAGTTTTTAAAAAAGCACTATATCCATCTTTGCATAATAATAGTCATCGAGGCTGTTTAAATCATTTCCTAAAATTTTAAAGATGGATAGTAAAAAATTAATTGAACTAACAAAGCAACTTATTTATGAAGCAACGCATTTTAATGTACCATACGTACAGCAAATTTATTCAGATAATTTACTCATTGTCAAAGTCAGTAAAGATGGCACAGTGGATACTATGAACAAAGAACAGCTTGTTAGTTTTGTTAAAGGAAACAACGATGCCAAAGCTACACCGTTTTCTACCAAAGCAGAGTTTCATTACGCTGTTTGTGATGGGAATATGGGAATGGTTGTTATGACACGGGATCTGGAATTAAATGGGAATTCGGCTCCTAAATTCTTTACATTAATTTGGGAATACTCATCAGAAAGATGGCAGGTAGCCAAAGAATCTTATGTTGAACTTAATTAAAGTGAATGGCTTTTTCAAAAATCCGTTTTTACGTGTTTTAAAAATAAGCAAAGACCTATAAATAAAAAAAACCTGTAATCATCATGAATACAGGTTTTTACTTTTTTGACCATTTTGAAAGCAATTAGCTTCGGTTTTTGCAGAAAGGAAGGGATTCGAACCCTCGATACAGTTACCCGTATACTACCTTTCCAGGGTAGCTCCTTCAACCACTCGGACACCTTTCTTTATTCGAGACTGCAAAAATAGAGTATTTTATTGAATCTGCAAATTTTAATAAAAGATTAGTCAGAAATTTCTCCACAAAGGCTTTTGGTAAAGTTCTCGGCAAAGCTTCCCTCGTATGCAGGATTGCCAATGAGGTGCATTGCTTTGGTAATGGCGCATTCTGCCGTCATATCTTTTCCGCTGATGGCTCCTATTCTTGAAAAAACATTGCTGTTTTCATACTTTCCGAAAGAAATACCTCCGGAAATACATTGACTTACCACCACAATTTCAGTTCCTTTATTTCTTATTTCCTGCAGGGTATCCTGGGTTTTTTCATTGCTGAAAATAGTTCCGGATCCAAATACTTGTAAAATCAGAACTTTCATCTTTGGAATTTCCTTAAAATGATTTAAATGCATTCCCGGGAAAATTCTCCAGAATAAAATATCTTCGGAAATATGCTCATCCACATGAAACTCTATGCCTGAATCGCAACGGTAAAGATTTTCCTTAATAATATTAAGATGCACTCCGGATTGTCCCAGAATAGGATAGTTAGGACTTGCATATGCATCAAAAAACTCTGCTGAATATTTCAGGGTTCTGTTTCCTCTTAATAATTTATATTCAAAATAGATAGCAACTTCCTGAATGACCGCTTCATTATTTTCATACAAACTGGCATAATATAAGCTCGTCAGAAGATTTTCTTTAGCATCAGTCCTCAAATCGCCGATAGGAAGCTGTGAACCTGTGAAAATCACTGGTTTTCGCAATCCTTTTAGCATAAAACTTAATGCTGAAGCGGTGTAAGACATCGTGTCGGTTCCGTGAAGAACCAGAAAACCATCATATTCGTCATAATTTTCACGGATGTAATTGGCGATCATTCTCCATTCCTTCGGCCCCATATCAGATGAATCCAGCGGTTCGGCAAAAGGGTGAAGAGAAACCTCACATTCCATCAGCTTCATTTCCGGCATTTTTTCAAAAATATTTCCGAAGTCGAAAGCTCGGAGACTCCCTGTTTCATAGTCTTTTTCCATACCAATGGTTCCACCGGTATATATCAGCAGGACTTTTCGTTTCATGTAACTTTTATTAAGAATTTAGACCTTTGTAGGGTTCATTCCTCAAAATTACGTTAATTTGCAAAGATTTGAAAATGAATGGAAGATTTAGTAAAAACATACGATTACCTCAAACAGTTTTTAACGGAAGAAAGATTAAGAAAAATTGAGCATTTTGCTCCTGAAAGTTCAGATTTTGTACTACCGGTTTTAGAAGATGTGTATCAGTTTAGAAATGCGGCGGCAATTGTCAGATCTACAGAAGCCTGTGCTTTTCATAAAGTGGTGGCATTGCAGGAAGAACATAATTTTGAGCCTAATCTAAGAGTGACAAAAGGAGCGGATACCTGGGTTGAAGTAGAAAAACTTCCCCGAAATATGGAGTCTTTCCAGAAGATCAAAGACAGAGGTTACAAAATGGTAGCAGTATCATTGGAAAATAATGCTAAATTTTTACCGGATTATGAAATTACCCAGCCTATTGCCTTGGTTTTCGGAACCGAAATGGAAGGTGTTTCGCAAGAGATCTTAGACTTTGCAGATGAGACCTTAGCGATTCCTATGTATGGTTTTACAAGAAGTTTTAACGTTTCCGTAGCAGCTTCGATCTGTTTGTATGAATTAAAACAAAAACTGATGAGGTCAGGTATTGATTATAAGCTTAACGAAGAAAAACTTCTGAGAATGAAAATTCGATGGGCAGTCAATTCAATGAGAAGTGGTGATCAGATTTTTGAAAAATATTTAAGAGAAAATAATATTAATTTTTAAAAGTTATAATTGAAATTAAAAACTTTATGACGAGATTGTTTTTCCTATTATTTTGTATTTCATCAGGTGTATTCTTTGCCCAGGTAAAATTTGATACTTTGGCTTACAGAAGAATGAAGACAACAATTTCTCCTGCCATATTAGTGGGCTATCATTATGCAGGCGATGCCAGAGATAATACGGAGACTTTCAGAGCTTCACAAATGCATATTATCGAATTAGTTTTTGGGAGAATCACCGACTATGACGGATATCACGGAGCATCAAAAGTATATTATGCCGGAACTGATTTTATCATTAACAACAGGTATGGCTTCTTTATGTCTCCTAAAGTTGGAGTCAGTTCCAGTGCAGGAATTTCAATGGGAGCTGAAATGCAGTTTCAAACCAATTTTCAGAAGGTCATCCCGCGTGTTATGCCTTATTTAGGATTCGGCGGCAGTAGAGGAAAGCTTAGTATAGGTTACAATTTCAGATTATTAAAAGCAGAAAATTTTCCGATTAATACCCTTCAGGTTGGATTAACCGTGCCAATAAAACGATTTAAAGAGAGCAATTAAATCATCTTATTGTAATTCCATGCAGCTACAAAAATTCCTGCAGTTTCTGTTCTCAACCTTTGATTTCCTAGTGAAACAGCTTTTATCTTATGCTCTGCTAAAAAGGAAATCTCTTTTTCTGAGAAATCACCTTCCGGACCAATGAGAAAAGTAATACTTTCCAAATGTGGAATCTCTTTAAGCTTGATTCTCTCCAGATTTTCATGGCAATGTGCGACAAATGTGCTTTCCGGATTGATTTTTTTCAGAAAATCCGAAATCTTTACCGAGTCATTGATGACTGGAAAATGAAATCTTAAACTTTGTTTGGACGCAGCAATAGCCTGTTTTTTGAGCTTGTCGATATTAATGTTTTTACGTTCAGTCTTTTCTGTCTGGAGAATGGTGATTTCTGAAATCCCCATTTCTACAGCTTTTTCTACAAAAAACTCAATACGGTCAATGTTTTTTGTCGGAGCAATCACAATATGAAGTTTTGGGCTGAAATCAGGAAAGTCTCTTTTTATTTCTGAAACCTCAATGTTTGCTTTTTTCCCTTCAATAACCAGTTTTCCTGAGGCGAGATTTCCGTTTCCGTCCGTTACATGAATTTCCGCACCGTTTTTCATACGAAGAACTTTTACAATATGCTGTTGTTCTTCATCATTGATAGTTACAATTTCGTTATTAATTTCTCCAAAAAAAAGTTTCATAGAAAAAGGTTATTATTTAAAAAAAAATCTCATTTTCGCTTAAAAATGCAACTCCTGTTTTTATGGTAGCATAGATATCCTCCTCACAGTTTCTGTAAGAACACATATAAATCTCCTCAACCCAAGTATTATTAAGGAAAATCATATTAAGATACTCGTTTTTTCTTAAATTATTTTTGATGGATAAATAATCTCCTTCTTTAGGTTCGTAAGCAAAGCTGAAAACATTCTCTGAATTTATTTTTTCTAAAACCTCTTCCTTTATATTCTGAATATATCCTGTTTCGGAGCTTGCTGGAAAATAGTCGATTGCAAATTCTGTTGCTTCGTTTTTTCCTGTAACGGTTTCTAAAATCCAATAATATTTTGAGTTCTTTTTAGAATGTTTTCCCAGTACTTTCTCTTCTAATAATATCTTCATTACAAATCATATTTTGCCGTAGCCGTAGTTCTTAAATCTGTAAATTCACCTCTCTCAAATTTCAGTTGGGCAACCATGGCAATCATTGCTGCATTATCGGTTGTGTATTCAAATTTAGGGATATAAATATTCCAGCCCAGTTTTTCATGATTGTCCTGCATCACTTTTCTTAAGGCTGAATTAGCAGAAACTCCGCCTGCAATGGCCACTTCTTTGATATTTAAATCTTTTGCTGCTTTTTCCAGCTTGTTCATCAAAATTTCAATAATGGATTTCTGAACGGAAGCGCAAAGATCATTAAGGTTGTTTTTAATAAAATCAGGATCTTTTTTTACTTCTTTTTGAATGAAGTAGAGTACTGAAGTTTTAATTCCGCTAAAAGAGTAATCGTAATTTTCCAGCTTTGGTTTATTGAATTGGAAAGCATCCGGATTTCCTTCTTTGGCTAATCTGTCGATGATAGGACCTGCAGGATAATCCAGGTCAAATATTTTTCCAATTTTATCAAAAGCTTCTCCGGCAGCATCGTCAATTGTTTTTCCGATAATTTCCATGTCAAAATAATCCTTCACCAGAACGATCATTGTGTGGCCTCCGCTTACGGTAAGACACAGAAACGGAAATTTGGGCGGCATAGGATTTGCATCCTCAATGAAATGGGCTAAAATGTGCGCCTGGAGGTGGTTTACCTCTATTAAAGGAACATCTAAACTCATGGCTAATGATTTAGCAAAAGATGTACCTACAAGAAGAGAACCCAAAAGTCCGGGGCCACGTGTAAAGCCTATGGCAGAGATTGCATTTTGTTGTATATTTGCTTTGAGTAAGGATTTTTCAACAACAGGAATGATATTTTGCTGGTGTGCTCTTGAAGCCAGTTCAGGAACCACACCACCATATTCTTTATGAATTGCCTGATTGGCGGCAATATTAGAAAGAATAGCATTTCCTTTGATAATAGCTGCTGAAGTATCGTCACAAGACGATTCGATACCTAAAATTATAGAGTCGCTCATAATAATGGCAAAGTTAGAGAATAATAACGACAATGAGAACAAAAAATCAGTAGCTGAAAACTTAGGTAATCAGGTACAAAAAACTGTGGAAAATGTTCAGGAGACCGTAAAGGAAGCTTCTGAATTTGCCTCAGACGCTATAAAACACCCTATAGATGCCGCTCAGGAAATCGGAAAGCAGGCTGCAAAAGATGTCGTAAGCTATTCCTGGTGGGCCAGACTTTTGCTTATCTTATTTTGGTTTGTTCTTGGGATCGTCGTTCTGGCTTTTGTGGCCATTAATCTTCCCGTAACGAAAAGATGGGCCGCAGATCAGGCTTTACAGATTGTAAACAGGGATTTCAAAGCCGATATGTCTACAGAAAGCGTTGAGGTCGACTTTTTCGGGGATGTTACCATTAAAGGTTTAAAAATAAAAGATTATAAAGGATTAGAATTTATAAAAGCCAAAGAATTCATTGCCAATTCGGACTGGTTTTCTTTAGCAACAAATATCGGGAAGCACAATTCATTAAGTTTTAACGGGCTTATTCTTAAAAATGCTGATGTCAAAGTAATTACTTACAAGGGAGACAGTATTTCTAATTTTATACGGTTTACCAAATTATTTGATAGTGGAAAAAAAAGAGATCCTAATAAACCTCCTTTTCAGCTTAATTCCCGACTGGAAATTTTAGATTCAAAAGTTTCTATTATCAATCAAAATTCACCGGGTGAAGCCGGGAAATGGCTTACTGCAACTCATGTTAACCTGAGAGCTCCCAAAGTAAGAGTAAATGGTGCCAATATTGCTGCTCAGATCAATAATTTTACATTTACTACCAAAAGATGGGGCAAATCTCATTTTGTGGAAACCTTCTCCACGGAATTTTCTATGACAGAAGATTTTCTGCTGCTGAAAGATTTAACTCTGAATACAGATCATTCTTTATTGCAGGGGAACATTAAGTTTAATCTTCATAAAGGTTCGTGGGCTGATTTTACCAACAAGGTAAAATGGGAGATGAATATCAATCAGGGAAGTCAGCTTAACGGTTATGATATCAGTTATTTTGTGACGAATTGGGATAACTTTATTCCATTTAATCTTTCCGGAGATATGGAAGGACCTTTAAATGAGTTTACATTAAAGAACTTTCTGATCAGAAATCCTCAGGTGAATATTGCTACCAAAAAACTCAAAGCGCATCATCTGCTAAAGGGAAATTTCTTAATTGAAACGAATGATCTTTCTACTGATTTTACCTATGTAGAGCTGAAAAAAATGATGCCTTCTTTCATTTCCAAAAAAATGAAAAATTTTGCGGATGATTTTGGAAGGGTGAAATATAATGGTACAGCAAAAGTAACTCCTAAACAGGTTTATGTATCTTCAGGGAATTTGATGACGGGAATAGGGCAGGCAAAAATCTCAAACTTCTCATTGACGGATTTTAGCACATCTCTGCCAAAATATGTGGGATATGCAGAGATAAAAGATTTAAATACTTCTGTGATTACCAAAAACAAATCTGTAGGATTAATATCGGGTAAATTTAATCTCAACGGACAAAGTTTTGATGTCAATACGATGAGACTGAGTACAAAATCTCAGATTTCCAGTGTTGAAATTATGAATAAAGAAATCAATAATCTGTACTTGGATGGTTTGCTGGATCACAAAAAATATAATGGTTTAATTACAGTTAATGACGAACAGGCTAAAGCAACAATAAAAGGCTTAATAGATTTCAGTACTTCAAGAATTTTTGCCAATGTAGATGCCAACGTGAATTATTTGAACATGAATTATTTCACGGATAAACCCGGTAAACAGATCGTGAGTGGCCAGGTTACCGGAAAAATGGCAATGTCTACCATTAATGATTTAAATCTTGATGTAGAAGCCAATAATATAGATTTTGCAACCGCTGATCAACGCTATAAAATTCCTAATGCAAAGCTGAAAACATTTTTGGAAAATGGAGGGAGGGTTATTGATGTGAATGCTCCGGGAGCTGTGAACGGTAAGATTTCCGGAAAGTATAACCTGGCAGATCTTGCAGGAATGGTTGAAAACGGATTGGGTAAAATCTTAGTTGGTCCGCCGCCGAGAAAACTATACAGAGGCCAGAATTTTGCCATGAATTTTGATGTGGAGCAAGGTTTGGTAAGCTATTTTATGCCTGATCTGAAATTACCACAAGGTGCTAAAGTGGAAGGAGAGTATGATGGGAATTCCAATAATTTAATCTTAAATCTTGATGCCACATCTCTTAAATATGTAATGACAAAGGTAGAGGAAATAACAGAAGCAGATAAAGCTCTGGCTGCATCCAACCCTTCTTACAAAATTAATGACAGAGGTAGTATTAAGAAAGATAGTGCCATGGTGGATAGCATAATGGTGAGGATCAATACAGCCAATCTTGATCAGCAGCTGTATGCCAAAATAAATAAGATAGAATACAATAAAAATATACTCCGGGATATTACCTTAACCGGTAAGAATGAAAACAACACCCTGCTCAGAATTTCCACCAACTTCAGACATGGGAGCCCGGAAGATGATGTAGAAAATAAACTGAAAAGTTATGCCATCAACTTCAACCAGTCTACGAATGCTGCAGGCGATTTTGTATTCAGGTTTGAACCTACTGAAATTGCATTTAATGACGTAATTTGGAGAATAGATACAGATCCGAATTTGGATCATACCATTACATACAGGAAAAAAACAGCAGATTTTGAAATCAGGAATCTGAGAATTTATTCGGATAACAGTTCACTGCAAATTAATGAATCCACGTTTAAATCGGCGAAAGATTTTTATGTCGATGCGGAAGTAAAAGACTTTTCTATAGAGAAGCTCTTGGATATGCAGTCCGGAGGAAACCCTATGGGAATAAAGGGGTTGGCTAATGGTAGTGTTAAGATCCGAATGGATAAGAATACGTTGCAGCCGCTTGTAGATATGACGATAGATGACATCATTATGAATGGAAATGATATGGGAGACATTACGATATCTGCAACCAACAGTTTTTCTCTGAACGTTTATGATGTCGATATAAAAGTGGCTTCTGCAGGGGTGCTCGGAAATAATAATCTACATGTTACCGGAACGGTAAATAACAATACCTCGTCTCCTGTTATTGATCTTACAGCTGAAATGAGAGATTTTGATCTGGCCTTTACACAGCAGTTTGTACAATCTATTTTTGGAAATATGCGGGGAAAAGCAACGGGAGATCTTAAGATCAGTGGGAAGCTGAGCGATTTGGATTACAGTGGAGATATTGCATTAAAAGGTTTTGGTTTGAAGCTCTTGTTTACCGGTGTTGATTATTCTTTTGATGATACGGTGATTCCTTTATCCAAAGGGTTGGCTATTCTTAATAATATTGAAGTTCATGACGGAAGAACAAGCTCTCAGGGAACAGTTTCGGGATATATCCGTTTTGAAACTTTATCTTCAATGCAGGTCGCCCTCTTCTTTAATGCCAATAATCTTCTGGTTCTAAATTCAACTCAAAAAGACAACGATCTGTTTTGGGGTAGGGTGTACGGACAAGGGGAAGCTACAATTTCAGGACCTGTTTCGGCATTGGACATAGAAACCAGCCCTAGAACTCCGTTTAAAGCATTAAACGGAAGTACATTTACCTTTAATTCGGCTTCTACCAGTAATGTTGAAGAATTTAAGATGCTGAGATTTTTAAAAGAAAATAAGGTAGGGGAAATTGTACTGGAAGAAAAAAAGAAATCCGGACCCAATATGAATATCGACTTAAGCTTGGATATCGATAAAGGTACTACGGTAAACGTATTGGTGGGAGATGATGTCGGAAATATTTCAGTAAAAGGAACTGCGAATAATCTGAAATTCCAGATGAGCAGACAGGGGAATATTTCTATGAACGGAGCTTATATGGTAGACAATGGAACTTTTATTTCTAAGGCGATTCTTAATAAAACATTCCAGATCGAAAAAGGAAGCAGCATACGTTGGGACGGAGATGCCATGAAGCCTACTTTGGATATTACGGCCAACTATATGAGAATGGTTTCGAATACCGGGGAATACCTTAGTATGAGTGGTCTTCAACCGATTAAGATTCTTCTTCAGGCTAAAATTACCGAAACATTGACCAATCCTGATGTTGAACTTGGATTGACAGCATTAGATGTTTCCAGCCAGGTAAAAGAAGCTTTAAACAGCAAATTAAGCCAGGATGGTGAAAAAGTATTGCAGTTTGGGTCCGTTCTCTTGCTGAATAGCTTTAACATGACTACGGGAGGAGTAGGGGTCGACTTTGCGGGAGTTGCTGAAAGCTCCGGGTACAATATGATTTTAAAACAATTGGGTTCTGCATTAAATACAGTGAGTAACGAATTCCAGATTGACTTGAACTACGTAAAAGGGGATCAGAACTCCAATACAGGGGACAGAGCCAATGCTGGTGTAAGCTTTGAAGTTTCGCCGAGAGTGAACATAAAGACAGGTCTTGGAATACCTCTTTCTAAGACGGAAAATACCGATACCAACAATTTCTTATCAGGAGAAGGTTCCATAGAATATGATATTTCTAAGAAAAATGACGGTACGTTAATATTGAGAGGATATTCAAAACCATACACTATAGGTATGGGAACCGGACTTAACGCCAATGGTTCAGCAAACCAGTCATATGGAGTAGGGGTCGTTTGGAGTAAAAGTTTTAATTCTTTATTTAAAAAGAAAAAGAACAAAAAACAGAAGGAAGTTGAAAGTGAAATAAAAACAGATTCTATAAAATCAGAGGGTAAATAATTAGAATATTTTAATGATTTTTATCATCCGTGTTAATTATTGTTAATATTTGTGATAATTTTTTTTACTAAATTATTTTTTCTAAATTTGCAAAAAATATATTTGTTTTTTAAAGAAAATATAATCAGACTAATATGAACTATCAACTGGACGAAATAGACAAGAAAATTCTTGATTTCTTAGTAGAAAATACAAGAATGCCTTTTACGGAAATTGCAAAACAGATGGATGTTTCTGCTGGAACAATTCACGTAAGAGTGAAAAAAATGGAAGATGCGGGTATTATTTTGGGATCATCTCTTAACATCGATTACGGAAAGCTAGACTATCATTTCACGGCTTTCATCGGGATTTTATTAACAAAATCTAACAGAACTCAGGAAGTTCTGAAAGAATTGTCAACAATTCCTAACGTAATTGAAGCTAGTGTTATTTCAGGGAAATATAATATTTTCTGTAAAGTAAGAGCTAAGAATACGGATGATGCGAAAAGAATCATTTATCAAATAGATGATATTCAGGATGTAATGAGAACTGAAAGTATGATCTCTATGGAGGAATTCTTAAGCGATAAAAACAGATTGATCAACGCAATCTCGATTTAATCAAATTTTAAACGAATTATATAAAAGAACTTATGAAATCTCTCATAAGTTCTTTATTTTTGTACCTATGGAAGAATATAGCTATTTTGACGAAAATCCAAAGAAAGGATGGGGATTTATTTTGGCTTTTGCCGCCTTGATGTTGTTTACAATAATGGGATTTGGGATCGATCTTGATGAATATCTGCAACATGAAACCCTGAATATTCCGGCTTGGTATTCCTATGCTATTTTCACAATTGATGCTTTGATGGCAGTAAGTCTGATTTTAATGTTCTTTTACCGAAAAATAGGCATTTTTGCATTTCCTGTGCTATTAGTTTTACACTTCTTCATGCACAATTACTATCTGTCCACTTTCCTGTATACGGATGTTACCAATCTTTTCCTTTTTACAGGATTTGGAATGTTAGCAATAATTCCTAAATGGAAGTTTTTTAAATAGTTTTTGATTGAAATAGAGAATTAAAAATTCAAAGATTGAAATATTAAAATATAACGATACAATATTAGAATATCAATAGGAGCGGGCTTTAGCCCGCTTTTTCAATTTAGCCCGTTCAAATTGGCTTTAGCCAAAACTTATTTATGAATGAATTATTGATATTTCGCTATATTAATTATAGACAGAAAAGTCTGTCTTTTTTAAAAATTTTAATCTAACTTTGACTTGTTAAAAAAATACGACATGTCATCACCCAAAGAAAGAATCATCGCTACGACTTTTGAACTGTTTGCCAGACAAGGTTACAACTCTACCGGAATCAATCAGATTGTGGCAGAAGCGAATGTAGCGAAGGCAAGTTTTTATCAGTATTTTAAGTCCAAAGAAGACCTTTGCGTCGAGTTTCTTAATGTGAGACATGAATACTGGTTTAATGAGCTTAACAGTTTTGTATCGAAAGAAAAAGAGTCAAAATCGAAACTGATGTCTTCTTTCGATTTTTTAATCTACATGAATCAAAAAGAAGACTTCCGAGGATGTAGCTTTCTGAATATTCTTTCTGAAATTTCTTCTGATAATGTAAAAATCTTAAATGTTATTCAAAATCATAAAAAAGATGTAAGAAATTATTTCTCACAATTAATTGAGAATAAAGACCTTGCGGATCATATTTATTTATTATTTGAAAGCAGCATTATTGAAAGTCAGCTTTTCAGATCGAATGAATTAATAGAAACATCAAAAAAAATAATCACCCAATTAATTTAACTTATTATGGAACAGAAACATCCACTTCCGCCGTTCACCTTAGAAACGGCTCTTGAAAAAATCCAATTGGCAGAAGATGCCTGGAACAGTCAGGATCCTGAAAGAGTTTCCAAAGCATACACCATCGACAGCGAATGGAGAAACAGAGATCAGTTCGTTAACGGCAGAGAAGAAATCGTAAAATTTCTCAGTAGTAAATGGGAAAGAGAACTGAATTATAAACTTAAAAAAGAATATTGGGCACATACCGAAAACCGTATTGCGGTCCGTTTCGAATACGAATATCAAACTAAAGAAGGAAATTGGTTTCGAGCTTACGGCAACGAAAACTGGGAGTTTGATGAAAATGGTTTAATGGCAAAAAGGTATGCAAGCATTAATGATTTGGCGATAAAAGAAGAGGCTAGAAAGTTTAAATAATAAAAAAGCATCCAAAAATGGATGCTTTTCAAATATATTTTAAAAGAAATTATTTGTCTAAAATTCTCTTCACGGCTTCTTTCACCGCAGTGGAGTCGATTTTATATTTCTTCATCAGTTCAGCTGGGGTAGCAGATTCTCCGAAAGTATCATTTACCGCAACGAATTCCTGTCTTGTAGGTCTTTTTCTGGCTAACATTCCCGCAATAGATTCTCCTAAACCACCAAGGTAGTTGTGTTCTTCAGCCGTCACGATTTTACCTGTTTTTTCAACTGATTTTAAGATAATTTCTTCATCAAGAGGCTTGATTGTATGGATGTTGATCACCTCACAAGAAATTCCTTCTTTTTCAAGCTCATCAGCAGCAACCAAAGATTCCCAAACCAAGTGGCCTGTTGCAACGATGGTTACATCAGTTCCTTCCTGTAAAAGAATTCCTTTTCCGATCTCGAAAGGCATATCTTCCGGAATGAAAACCGGAACTACCGGTCTTCCGAATCTAAGGTAAACAGGACCTTCAAAATCAGCAATAGCCAACGTTGCAGCTTTGGTCTGGTTGTAGTCACAAGGATTGATAACCGTCATACCCGGAAGCATTTTCATCATTCCGATGTCTTCCAAAACCTGGTGAGTAGCACCGTCTTCTCCTAATGTAAGACCTGCGTGAGAAGCACAGATTTTAACATTTTTTCCGGAATAAGCGATAGACTGACGAATCTGATCGTAAACTCTTGAAGTAGAAAAGTTCGCAAAAGTTCCTGTAAAAGGAATTTTTCCTGTAATACTAAGACCTGCAGCAAGGCCCATCATATTGGCTTCAGCAATACCTGTCTGATAAAATCTTTCAGGAGCTTTCTCAATGAATTTCTCCATTTTCAAAGATCCGATAAGGTCTGCACAAAGTGCTACAACATTAGGGTTTTTATCTGCAAGTTCAGCTAATCCGGCTCCGAATCCTGAACGTGTATCTTTTTTTTCTGTATATGTAAATTTCATTTTACTTAAATTTTTAATAATTGATAAATGATAGGTGATTAATGATAGTTTAAAGATTGGTAATCATCATTTATCGTTAATGATTTATCATCTATAATTAATAATCAGCAGGAGCTTCTAAATATAATTGCTTGAAAGCAGTATCCAATTGCTCATCATTTGGAGCTTTTCCGTGCCAAGCATGAGTTCCCATCATGAAATCTACTCCGGCTCCCATTTCTGTATGAAGAATGATGGCTACAGGTTTTCCTTTTCCAGTCTCTGTTTTTGCTTTTTCAAGAATAGCAATTACAGCTTCAAGATCGTTACCGTTTTTCTCTTCCAGAACAATCCATCCGAAAGCTTCTAATTTGGCATGAAGATCTCCTAAAGAAAGTACATTTTCTGTGCTTCCGTCAATCTGCTGTCCGTTATAATCAATTGTAGAAATAATGTTGTCAACTTTTTTGGCTGCAGCATACATCAATGCCTCCCAAATCTGACCTTCCTGCAATTCACCATCTCCGTGTAGAGAGTAAACCAAAGAGTTGTCTCCGTCTAATTTTTTACCTTGAGCCGCACCAAGAGCTACAGAAAGCCCTTGTCCTAAGGAACCAGAAGCGATTCTTATCCCAGGAAGACCTTCATGAGTCGTAGGGTGACCTTGCAATCTAGAATCTAATTTTCTGAAAGTACTTAGCTCCTCAACAGGAAAAAAGTTGAATCTGGCCAATGTAGAATAGAATACCGGAGAAATGTGTCCGTTTGAAAGATAGAAATGATCTTCATTTTTACCTTCCATCGTGAAAGGAAGATTATAGTTCATTACCTTTCCGTAAAGGGCTGTGAAGTATTCAGTACAACCTAAACTTCCACCTGGGTGACCAGAATTTACAGCGTGAACCATTCTTAAAATGTCTCTTCTGATTTGTGTAGTAAGAGATTTTAACTCTTCGATACTTTTACTCATTATATAAGATTTATTTGCACGCGAATTTACAATTTTTTGCTGGGTTACGGAAATGCAAAAACTCTGAGATTAAATCCCAGAGTTTTAGAATATTAAATATTTTTTATTGTTATAGCTTTATGCCCGTTGATGAGGCGTACTTTTACAAAAATTAAAATTATTTTTTTCTAATAAGCCATAATCCCAGGAAAGTAAGAAGTCCGTTAATAATTAACAGCTCTAAACCAATCTTAAATTCACCGAACAATGTTTCCTGATATTTATCGATAAAGAAAGAAATCACAGGAGCAGCAATACAGATGAAAGGCACTAACTGATCTTTCACTTTATATTTGGTGAAAATACCAAAAGCGAACAATCCTAAAAGCGGTCCGTAAGTAAAGCCGGCTAATTTTAGAATAAGCCCGATCATTGAATTATCATTAATTACTTTAAAAATGATAACCATAATGAGGAATGACAAAGCGACCAATAAGTGAACATTTTTTCTGAACTTTTCTTTCTTTTTATCATCCCAGTCTTTCTTTTCTTTCATTCCGAAAATATCGATGCACAAAGAAGAGGTAAGAGCGGTCATGGCACCGTCCGCACTCGGAAATAATGCTGAAATTAAAGCAATAATAAATATAATGGAGATAAACGGAGGCATATGATTCAATGCAATATTAGGGAATAACTGGTCTCCTGCGCTCGTTACGTTTTCCTGTGCCCCGTAAAGATGTAAAAGTCCCCCCATATAAAGGAAAAGGGAAATTACGCCTAGCAAAATAAACCCAAGCGTTACCATGTTCTTTTGGGAATCTTTTAATTTGGTTACGGATAAGCTTTTCTGCATCATTTCCTGGTCGATTCCCGTCATGGTAATCGTAATGAAAGCTCCGGCTAAAATCTGTTTAATAAAAAAGCTTTTCTGGTTGGGGTCAAAATCAAAAATTTTTGTATACCCTTTTTCATTCATGGCTGCAAAACTCTCCCCAACATTTAATCCTAAATGATTCAACATGTAAATCGTACAGATGATTAACCCCAACAACATACAGGAAGTCTGTAAAGTATCTGTCCAAACGATAGTTTTTACACCCCCTTCATACGTGTAAAGGATAATCATTGCTAAAATAACCAATGTGGTAACAATAAAAGGAACGCCTAAACTGTCAAGAATCGAAACCTGTAGAATGTTCACAACCAGATATAATCTTGCGGTTGCTCCAACTAACCTGGAAACAATGAAAATCCATGCTCCCGATTTGTAGGAAAGCTGTCCCATCCTCTGTTGAAGGTACCCGTAAATTGATGTTAGTTTTAAACGATAATATAAAGGAAGAAGAACGTAGGCAATTACAATATAGCCAATCAGATATCCTAAAGTAATCTGTAAATAAGCAAACTTATCATTTCCGACAGCTCCCGGAACACTTACAAAAGTCACGCCCGAAAGTGAAGTTCCGATCATCCCGAAGGCAACAAGCATCCAATTACTTTTACGGTTTCCGATGAAGAAACTGTCATTATCACTTCCTTTTCCGGTACGGTAAGCTACCCAAAGCAGCAATGCGAAATAGACGATAATGATGGATAATAATATAATTGGAGACATATATTGCTAAAGTTTAATTTCAGCAAATATAGTTTTTTTCTGTTCTGTTGAAAAAGAAAAAACCTTTCAGATTGTAATCTGAAAGGTTTATGTATCATAACATATTTAAAAAATAGTTAGTGTGCTTGAGTTTTATTTACTAAAACATCCTGAAGCTCCTCGTGTTTCTGGAAAGTAGCTTTTGCAAAAGGACAAAGCGGAATAATTGTTTTCCCGTTTTTTCTTGCAAAATCCACTGCTGCCAGAAGCATTTCCTTCCCAACACCTTTTCCGTTGTAAGCTTCTTCTACTTCTGTGTGGTCTATAATAAATCTTTCTTCTCCGGCCCAGGTGTAGGTCATCAGTCCTGCATGGTTCCCGTCTATGAATGCTTCAAAATTTCCGTGTTTTTCGTCGTTGTTTTGCTTTACTTCAATCATATTAAGAGATTTTGGTTAGTATTTCTATTTCGTTTGTTAATATTTTATGGACGGGACAGGCGTCCGCAATAGTACGAAGTCTTTTTAATTGTTCCTCATCAAGATCTGTTCCTTCAAAGGTGATATCTCTTTTGAAAATCGCTCTTTTGGTTAAAGGAAAATTTTCCAGCTCTACCTCCACATTTACTTTTTCCACATTCCATTCTTTTCTTTCGATATACATTCTCAAAGTAGCTGCTGTACAGCTCGCTAAAGAAGTTGCCAGTATTTCGAATGGGTTGAAGCCTTTATTTTGTCCGCCTTTATCTACCGGTTCATCAGTGATCAGTGTATTTTCACCAGCGACCACTTCTGTATAATATTTTTCTTTTCCTAAACTTGCTTTTACGGTGACTGCCATTATTTTTCTGTATTGAATTGATAACTTAATGCTCCGGAAGGACAATGGTCAATTTGATTTTTGAGCTCCTGAACCGTTGCATTTTCTGCTTTTATCCAAGGTCTTTCCTTGGGATTGTAAACTTTCGGTAACATTTTCACACACACTGCGGAGTGAATGCATTTCTGGGGTTGCCAAATAACAGTAAGGTCACCATTAATATATTCGTGCTTATCCATATTAGTCTTTGTTTAATGATTTTTCAATTCTTTTATCAGGAATCAGCCACATCAAAGCTGTAAGATAATAAAACCCTATTGCAATATAGGGATAAAAAAATGAAGTGACGATTCCCAGTGCATACAAAACGATGGAAGCATATTCTTTAAACTTGGAAGAAATAGCCTCCTTCAGCTTAGATTCTTCACCATCAGACTTGATGATTGTATTTTCCAGAATCGTATAAGCAACTGCACACATAACCAGGGTAATACCATAGGTGGCCACCGGGTTTTCTGCAAAACCTGTTTCTCCGATCCATTCTGTGGCAATAGGCATTAAAGAAAGCCAGAACAGAAGATGGAGATTAGCCCAAAGGACATTTCCATTGACTTTCTTTACCGTTTGAAACAAATGATGATGATTGTTCCAATAGATTCCCACATAAATAAAGCTGAAAATATATGCTAAAAATTTAGGCATAAGAGGTTTAAGATCGCTCCAGCTGTTTCCTTCAGGCACTTTCAGTTCAAGAACCATGATCGTGATAATAATAGCTAAAACCCCATCACTAAACGCTTCCAGTCTTCCTTTTGTCATGAGTTCCCGATTTGATTTTTAAAGCTTTCAATTTTAGTTTTCAAATCTTTCAACATTTCAGGATTAATGACTCCGCTCTCCAGATCAAAATTTTCATAGAACTTCGGAAGAGAAAATGTCTCTTTAATATCAGCTCCAAATTGAGGGAAGAATGTTTTGGCTGTGTTCATTATATTTCCGCCACCATAACCACCCGGAGAAGTTGACATCAGAAGCATAGGTTTATTCTGGAAAACTTTTACATTGATTCTTGATGCCCAGTCGAAAACGTTTTTAAAAGCAGCACTGTAAGACCGGTTGTGTTCCGCCAATGAGCAGATAATTACATCACACTCTTCAATTACTTTTAAAAAGTGGTGCGCTTCATCCGGAAAGCCTTTCTTTTCACGATCTACAGAAAAAACAGGCATATCGAAATCATTAAGATCAATCAAATTAATTTCTTCATTCTGAAAATCTTTCAGAACAAATTTTACCAGTTCTCTGTTGATGGAAGTGGAAGACGTGCTTCCTGCAAATGCTAATATTTTCATTACTCGTGTTTCTTTATTGTTTTTTTGCTGTATCTTCTTTTACTTTTTCCAAATAATTATTTTCCAGATCTTTTAATCTTTTAAAGTAGTTTTCCTTATCCATAAATAATTTTGGATTATACGGGTCTCCTGTTTTTCTTTTCTGATGAAGGTCAAACTGGCTTGCATGAGAAGCAACCCATAAGTTAAAATCAATATTCTTCATTGCCTGAAATGTTTCCGCATAATCTTTTTGAATATGTTGATAATCCTTTACATCGGAAAACTTTCTGTCAATAATTATTGAAGGTAAATTTGCAATTAAAATTTTATAGGTTTCACCTTTATCTTTTGTTTCAAATAAAAAGCTGCAGGAACCTTTAGTGTGTCCGGGATGATGAAGTAAAGTCAGCGTCGTATTTCCAAGCTTTATTTTATCATTATTTTTTAAAAGAAAATCTGGTTGTACGGGTTTGAAAGTTACTCCATATTTCCCTAATTCATAGTCTGATTTCCCGCCGCTTTTCAGCTCTTCTGCATCTTTAGAGTCTACGTAAAGTTTTGCACCTGTTTCTTTTTTAATTTCCGCCATTGCTCCCATATGATCAAAATGAGCTTGTGTTAATGTCAGAATTTTGATGTCTTTATAACGAAAGCCAAGATGTTTGATATTATCTTTTATGATTGGAAGTGAGTCTGCAAGACCGGTATTGATTAGAATATTTCCCTTATCTGTAACGATGAGATAAGATGCTAAATCATAAGTTCCTACGTAATATAAATTTCCTGCAATCCTGAAAGGTTCATAACGTTTCGACCATTCTGCGGGGTTGTTTTTAGGCTCTGACACAGTTTGGGCATTATTTAAATAGGACAATGCCAATAGGAGCAGTAATAATATTTTTTTCATCTTCATGAAGTACAGGATTACGGCTTTCTATTTAAAATGGCTTTCGGAAGCGGCACATATTCTTCTTCATCTCCGGGAACTAAAGGGAAAGCTTCGTGGTTTTGATCGTGCCAGTTTACTTTTGCTTCATCTATGACCTCCTTGTCTGAATTTACAAAATTCCAGAATATAAAACGTTCTTCTCCAAAAGGTTCTCCTCCGAAAAGATAAACAGTTCCGTTTTCGCTCATCTCGAATTCACATAGTTTGGTGTCTTTAGCGATCATTAATTGCTTTGAACCGTAAGAATTTCCATCCGTAGTCACAGTTCCGTCTAAAACATACATTGCCGCTTCTCCATACAGATCTTTTCCGATGCTGATTTTTTGGGCATCTTTTGTTTTAATTTCAATAAAAAATAACTTGCTGTGAACAGGAACCGGGGATTTTCTTCCGAACGCTTCTCCTGCAATCAATTTATACTGAATTCCGTCTTCTTCCCAAACCGGGATTTCATCAGCTTCAATATGATGAAAAGTAGGCTCAGACTGTTCCAGATGTTTTGGTAGTCCTACCCAGATCTGGAAACCGTGAAGTTTTTTATCGGAATGTCTTAAATATTCAGGAGTTCTTTCTGAATGGACAACCCCTTTTCCGGCAGTCATCCAGTTTACGGCTCCCGGTTTTATTTCTAAAGCACTTCCAATACTGTCCCTGTGAAAAATAGATCCTTCAAGAAGGTAAGTTAATGTGGATAAACCTATATGAGGATGCGGAGGAACATCAAGATTCTGATAATCTTTCAATTCCGAAGGTCCCATATGATCGATAAAAACGAAAGGTCCGACTGCTCTTTTCTCACGGAAAGGCAAAAGTCTTCCGACTAAAAAGTTTCCTATATCTGCTGATTTTTCTTCAATGATAAGTCCTATGTTTGACATGATGTGTAATGAGGTTTTATATTTTGTTTAAACGAATGTAGTGATTTTTCTAATGTTTATGGTGCCTTGAAGCTTTTTGTTATTCTGGCATCCGCTTGGAAGCTGATCTTTAATGAATTTAATTTCAACCTTAATTACCTAGCTATATAAAATTTTATTTTTATGAATTAGAACCATTAAGAGGTTTTAAGATTTTTAGAATAATAAGGCAGCTTTTCACTACAGTATTTTGCTCATAAAAAATCTTTGATTTTTTCTTAATTAACTTAATACCTTAATACTTCTTAATGGTTGAAATAAACATTTAATATAAAGAACGGATTTTACTTTTTTCAGAATGACCATATTCTTATAATGCTATCATATAAAGTTAAGAAAAAAAGCGATAAACCGATTTTAAGTTTTGTTTAATTCTTATTAGTCAGCCAGATAACCGAATTTTCCTAAGTTATAATCTTCAAAAGCCTGGATGATCTCCTCTCTGGAATTCATGACAAAAGGACCGTGAGGATAAATAGGCTCATTCAGCGGCTGTCCGCTTATGATTAAAACTACAGCATCTTCGGTTGCTTCAATGGTAAAGCTTTCTCCCTCGTTTTTAAACAAAGCCAAATGATCTGTTTTAACTTTTTCTTCACCATTTACAAGAATGCTTCCTTCAATGACTAAAGCTGCCGTATTAAAGTTTGCAGGAAAATTAAACTCTGCTTTTCCTGTTTTTTTCAGCTTGGCATTCATCATATGTACCGGGCTGAAAGTTGTTGCAGGACCTTGCTGATCTTGATAGGTCCCGGCAATAATTTCTACAAATCCATTTTCACCAAGATCTACTTTTTTCATATCAGAGTTTTTAATGGACTGATATTTCGGATCACTCATTTTATCTGTTGAAGGGAGATTGACCCAAAGCTGAACCATCTGAAAAATTCCGCCTTCTTTTGCCCATTCCGTTTCATGATATTCTTTATGGAGAACACCTTTTGCTGCGGTCATCCATTGTACATCTCCTTTGCCGATAATTCCGCCACCACCAGCACTGTCGTGGTGTTGTACTTTCCCTTGGTAAGCTATAGTTACGGTTTCAAAACCTCTGTGTGGATGTACTCCTACACCTCTTGGTGTTTCAGTTCCGTTGAAATGAAATTTTGAATTATAATCAAGCATAATGAAAGGGTCCATTCTTTTCATATCCATTCCGTTTACTCCGGGGATGAAATTATGAACTCTAAAACCGTCGCCTACAAAATGGGCTGGTTTTGGAGCTACTACCATTTCTACTTTTTTAGTTGCCATATTATTGTATTTTTATATAACAAAGGTAGAATAGTTAACAATCAAATGCATTGATCTGTGGTAAGTAGTGTAAGGCGTTAATCCTCTTTGGATTTCATGTTTTTTCCATCTGAAATGTGGAGTCTCCGGAAAATAAATCCTGAAATAATTGTAAGTATTCCCACGGTAAGAAAAGTATACCGAAAGGCATTGTGAATTTCACCTTTAATAAGGTCTGTATTTTCGAATATTTTCAGAACAATTAATCCGAAAGCGATTCCAAAACCGATGGCTAGCTGTTGATTAACAGATAATAAAGAATTTCCGCTGCTGGTCTGGAAATTTCTCAGGTCAGCAATGGAAATAGTATTCATGGAAGTGAACTGAATAGAATTGAAAAAACCTAACACTGAAATGATCGGAATAAACCAATATAAGGAAGTATTAATATCTGGAATGGCAAGTAGACAGATTAATGTTCCGATGATAAAAGTATTCGTCATTAAGGTTTGTCTGTAGCCGAATTTATCTAAAATTTTAATAACGTAAGATTTTCCGAATATGGCAGTGATAGCCATAGGTGCAATGATCCATCCCGAAGTTACTGCCGACTGCTTGTAGGCGATCTGTATCATTAACGGCAATAGTAGAGGAACTGAACTGATTCCTAATCTTGTCGCCAGATTTCCAATAATTCCTACACGGAAAGTTCTCACCTGGAATAAATTCAGCGGAAAAATAGGACTTTCGTCTCTTTTTGCATGTCTGTAATAATAATACATGAACAGAAAGCCTAGAATAAAAATAACTAAAACGGGTGTCGTGTTCTGCATATCACCAAAAAGCTCCAGAGAAATGGAAAGCAGGAGAGAGGCTGCAGCAAAAATTAAAAAACCTTTTAAATCAAAATCTACATCTTTGGAAGTATAGTTAGGCATGAATTTAAGGCCTAAAACAATTCCCAGAACTCCAATAGGAATATTGATTAAAAAAATCCAGTGCCATGAAAGGTAATCTACCATGTATCCGCCAACCAAAGGTCCTAAAACCGGCCCGATAAGTGCCGGAATAATAGCGAAGTTCATCGCTTTTAATAATTCGTTTTTATCGAAAGTTTTAATTAAAGCTAATTTTCCAACGGGCGTCATAAGGCTTCCTCCGACTCCCTGAATCACCCTTGAAATAACAAGGTGGGTGAGGTTTTGCGACAAAGCACAAAATAACGAACCTAAGCTGAAAAGGACTAGAGAGAAAATAAAAACTTTTTTTGTTCCGAATCTGTCTGCCAAAAATCCGCTTGCAGGCATAAAAACAGCCAGTGTCAAAACATAGCTGATGATGGCATTCTGCATATTGAGCGGAGATTCCTGAAGGTCTTTGGCAATGGAGGGTAAAGATGTATTTAAAATGGTTGAGTCAAGCATCTGCATGAAAATTGCGGTAGCAAGAATCAACGGTAGAATTTTTTTAATTGAATTGGGCTGTGAAATTACGTCTGACATTTTTTAAGATTTAGATTTCCCTTTAATTGTGGGCTTCCGCTATTTGTACTGCGAAAATCTACTATACTGATAAAATACGGTAGGAGATATGATCAGTTACTTAGATAAAGAAATCTATATAAAATTAAAAAGTCTTGTGAAATTTCACAAGACTTTTTAATTTATTTTCTAGGTTTTTCTACTCCCTTCCATTCATCACCCGCTTTTCTGTACTGGCTTAATATGAAAGTTTTGAAATCTTTTGTTTTGTACTCTATATTATCTGTATTTTGCTCAAATGGCATGATGTAATAATAATCTGCATCTGTTTTATCCGTTTTTGTTCCTTTTTTTACAGATGGAACATATTTGGAAAACTTATAATTTGGAAGATATTGTCTTAGTCTTGTATAGAATGCTTTATCTTCTTTCTCATCAGGAATGATATCTACAATATTGAAATCATCTTTTTTCTTATCGATCCAAAGGTAGTATGTTTTCTCTTCCTTTGTTTTTTTGTTTAGTGAATTAAAAGCAAATAATTCTTTCGGCACTAGTTCCTTGATCTTTTCAGGGTCAACTTTTGTAAAATATTCACCTTGAGAAGGATCTACATAAGTTTCAAGATTGTACATCAATACGGAATTGTTCTCAACATTTTTGTTTTTGAAGTATTGATTAAGAGATAATTCTGCAGTAGCTCTCAATTCCTTTCCTCTTGCATCCAGTTTCTTAGTCGGGTTTTGAGGATTTACTTTTTTTACAAACTCATATAAAACTACAGGTTTTACATCTTTAAGGTGTGGATATGTTTTAAGTTGTTCAGCTTTTGCCAACCAGTAATATTGTTGATAATAATCATCTTTTTCGTTATCCTTTACGGTTTTGTACGCTAAGGCAAGTTTCTTTGAGTTTAAATATTTGGCAAATTTACCTTGTCCAAAAGCAAAACTCATGGATAATAAAGCAAAAAAGATAGTAATGTTTCTTTTCATTTTCTTATAATTGAATTTTTCGATTTCCAAATATAATTATTTATTAGATATTATTTTTGATTAACGGTTAAAATCTGACAATATTATTAACGTAAATTCAAAAGAAAATCCTGTATTGCTACAGGATTGATAAATTTTTATGCTAAAGCTGAAATTTATAAGTCAAAAATTAGGTTAATTTAACTCATACTTAATAACTTATAACTCATCATCAGTTGTCATAGGATGTTTCATGTACTTTTACGGCCCTTCCGCTAGGATCGTTCATTTTCTTGAATGCTTCATCCCATTCCAATGCAACAGGAGTGGAACAAGCTACTGATGGAACAGATGGTACTGTTGCGGCAGCTGTTTCGCTCGGGAAATGCTCTTCAAAAATCGTTCTGTAACGGTATTCCTCTTTATTCTGAGGAGTGTTTAAAGGAAATCTGAATTTTGCATTGATCATCATTTCGTCAGAAACTTCTTTTTCAGCAACTGCTTTTAAGGTGTCGATCCAGGAATAGCCCACTCCATCAGAAAACTGTTCTTTTTGTCTCCATACAATCGATTCAGGAAGAATGTCTTCAAAAGCCTTTCTTAGAACCCATTTTTCAATTTTGCCTTCAGCTGTATCAATCATTTTATCTTTAGGATTGATAGTCATGGCAATATCCATAAACTCTTTATCCAGAAAAGGAACACGACCCTCAATTCCCCAGCTCATTAAGGCTTTGTTGGCTCTTAAGCAGTCATAAAGGTGAAGTTTTCCCAATTTTCTTACTGTTTCATCGTGGAATTCTTTTGCATTCGGAGCCTTATGAAAATATAAATACCCGCCGAATAACTCATCAGAACCTTCTCCTGAAAGCACCATTTTAATTCCCATAGATTTAATAACCCTCGCCAGAAGATACATAGGAGTTGATGCCCTTATCGTGGTAACATCATAAGTTTCTAGGTGATAAATCACATCGCGAACAGCATCTAAACCTTCCTGAATGGTAAAGTTTACCTCGTGATGAACAGAACCAATATGTTCCGCAGCTTTTTTTGCTGCTGCTAAATCCGGAGACCCCACTAAGCCAACTGCAAAACTGTGTAATCTGGGATACCATGCTTCCTGCGTATCTCCGCTTTCAATTCTTTGTCGGGCAAATTTTGCAGTAATTGCTGAGATTACAGAAGAATCCAGTCCCCCTGAAAGTAGAACTCCATAAGGAACATCGCTCATCAATTGTCTGTGGACCGCATCTTCAAGTCCCTTTCTTAATTGTGCAATATCAGTTTCGTTGTCTTTTACAGCATCAAAGCTTTCCCAATCTCTTTTGTACCATTGTTGAAGGTCACCTCCGTCTTGGCTGTATACAAAGTGTCCGGGAAGAAAAGTTTCGATGGTTTTACAAACGCCCTCCAGGGCTTTTAATTCTGAAGCGGCATAATAACTTCCGTTTTTATCCCAACCGTGATACAACGGGCAGATTCCCATATGATCTCTGGCAATAAGGTAAATGTCGTTTTCGATATCGTATAAAGAGAACGCGAAAATTCCGTTGAGTTTTTCAAGGAAATCCTTCCCGTATTTTCTATACAGAGCCAGTATAACCTCGCAGTCTGACTGGGTTTGAAATTCATAATCAGGAAATTCTTTTTTCAATTCCTGATGATTATAAATTTCTCCGTTTACCGCTAAAACAACTTTTCCGTCTTTAGTAAATAATGGCTGTTTCCCGGAAGTAGGATCTACAATCGCTAATCTTTCGTGAGAGAAAATTATTTTATCATTTTGAAATACACCGCTCCAGTCAGGACCTCTGTGGCGGATTTTTTTAGACATTTCCAGAACCTGAGGCCTTAAAATTTCAGTTTTTTGTTTAGCATCAAACAAGCATACAATTCCACACATTTTTAATTTTTTTTATATGTGACAAATGTAAATGGGTTGTTTAAAAATAACAAATAAAAAAGTTTAATTGATTTATTTTTTATTGAATTTTAAATTAAAAAATTTAAAATTTACTACGTAAATAAAATTTTGTTTTATTTTAAAGAAAAATTTTAATTGAAAGCTGTTAATATTTACGAAATAAAAACTAAAAAAAAATTAATCTATGATAATTAATTTAATATTTTTTTGTTGTTTATTTGTTCTTCGAAATAATTTTTTTTCATCATTTGTGTTTTTACCTTCTTGCAGGGACTCCTGCAAGAAGGTTTTTTTATTCATTTCCTAACAAAACTCCTGAAACATTCCATGAGCTAAAGCTGGTTCCTTCTGTGGGGCCCTGTGGAATTTTTACCTGAATGGTATGTTTTCCGGCTTTTAAATCTCCAAGCGGAATAAAGTTGGGATTGGTAACCGTTCCCGGACACCAGTTTGATCTGCTTAAATCTGAAGACGAAAGCCCGTCTGCAAAATTTCCTGATGCAGGATTGTAGAGTCGGTAAGAGCCACAATCTGATCTCCACGGTATAAAAGAATAGGTCATTTTACCGTCAAGGAAAATGGAATTAGTCTTAGGGACAAATTCGTCACCGTTTTCCCAACCTCCATGCCCCGTTGTAATATATCTCAACTGAGCATTTTTCAAATCTTTTTTCAAAGTAAATTCTACAAATAGCCCTTTATCCTGATTGAACATGGTAGAATAATCCTGTCCTGCCATTTCCATAATATTCAAAGTATTAAACAAAGGAATCACCGTATTGTTTTTATAAACCGTCTGATCGCTTTTGTGAATGGTGATTTCCAGACTCACTTTGTGACCTCCTTTGTCATAATTTCCAATAAATGTACCGATCCACAACTCTTTTTCCGATAAAGAAGGTTTCAGATCTGTAATATCCTGGCGATAAGGACTGATAGTCTGCCAGTTTTTATCTTTTAACTGAATATGATTGAATTTGTTGATTCCGAAAGCGGTAAAAAATCTCATCATTTCAACTGCGGGATTATAATTTTCAGTAGCAACGACTCCGAAATATTGTTTCCCATTGCCGTTATCATAAACAGGAAGTGTTTTTGCTCCTTTCTCTAATCCGTCAAAGAAAGATTGAGATTTATCCTGAGAAATAAAAAATACGGTTCCTGTCCTGTCGTAGGCATCGCCGTTTGACTGTTGTTTTAATTCAACGAAAATATTTTCACCTTCAGTAATTTTTGGGAACTTTATCTTTTTAAGAATAATGGTTCCGTTGGCAAATCGTTTTATGTTTTTATCAGACTTTGAAGCGTCAGAAAAATTGATGGTTTCATTGTCAAAAACTTTTAAAGTAGTAAACCTGCTTTTCCAGAGAAGGTCTTTATATCCTAATTGATCTGTGGAAGTAATAGAACTTTTAATAATATTGTTAATATCAGTTTTCTTTACTTTTTTAATGGAATTTGCTGTGATCAAAGAGTTTTTATTTCTTTCAATTTCTAAAACAAATCCCAGATTTTGTCCTATTGTGGAAGGTCCACCTTGGATTTTTAATTCATTGGTATACCAAACTTCAATGGTATTGGAATTGATTTTAGTAACAGCTTTTTTACAGGTATAGCCTAAAATTTTCTTTGTTTCATTGGTGAATTCAAAAGTCTGTTTTCCTACAGATTCTGTATCGGAAGCTGAAATCGTTTCATTAGGTTTTAAAAAAGCATAAGAAACAATTGTATTTGAAGGTTTTTCAATTTTAGTAAGCTCAAATGGATAATCAGCTTTTTGTTCACGGATTTTATTATTTAAAATGAAATTTTCCTTTTCGTTGGCCCAAACCAATGTCGGAGACTGATCAGTTAATGTCTTTCCGTTGTAGGAACTCATATACTGTACTTCATAAGTCTGCGCTAAAGTAAGGCAACATAAAAAGGTGAAAAAACTTAATAAAATTCTTCGATACATAATTAAAAACAGGAATTTTCACAAAGATAATTTTTAATTGATATGAAGATTATTCTTTGTGAATTTTATACTTATAACCTAATTAGTATAAAAAATTTAGAAATGTTACGTATTAACAAAAAAAACTACTCTAAAAAATAGAGTAGTTTATATATTGTATTTCGTTTATTTTAAGAAACTCTTTCGATCAAAGCCATATAGAATCCGTCGTAGCCTTCACTTGGCATTACTTTTTCATCCTTGATCATCTTAAAATTCGGATTATTTTTAATGAATTCGTCAACCTGTAAGTTGTTTTCAGAAGGTAGGATAGAACAGGTTGCATACACCATCTTTCCTCCTTTTTTTAGCATTTTAGAATAATCCTGAAGAATTTGTTGCTGCTCAACTTTAATTCTGTCGATAAAAGCCTGGTCAATTTTCCATTTGCTGTCCGGATTTCTTTTTAAAACGCCAAGTCCTGAACATGGAGCGTCAATTAGCAATCTGTCTGCTTTTTCATGAAGTCTTTTGATCACTTTATTGTCAGAAATCAAACGCGTTTCAATGTTGTGAGCTCCGGCTCTTTTTGCACGGCGTTTCAATTCTGCTAGTTTCCAGTCGAAGATATCCAAAGCAATGATCTGACCTTTATTCTGCATTAAAGCAGCTAAGTGAAGTGTTTTTCCGCCTGCACCTGCGCATGCATCCACAACTCTTTGTCCTTCTTTTACATCAAGGAAATACCCGATCTTTTGCGAAGAAGCGTCCTGAACTTCAAATAATCCTTCTTTGAAAGCTGTTGTAAGGAAAACATTCTTTTTCTCTTCAAGCTGAACCGCGTCCGGATAATTTTTGATAGGATAAGAAACGATATTTTCATCAGAAAGATCTGAAATAAGCTCTTTTGTAGTTGTTCTTAAAGAGTTAGCTCTTAATACAGTCGGAGCCTGCTCATTTAAGGCAAGCATTTCTTTTTCCCATCTTGAGCCTAATTCTTTTTCTAAAGTTTCAGCCAACCAATCCGGAATGGAGTATTCTATTGCTTTCGTAGGAACAGTATTCTTTTTAAGCTTAGTTAGAATATCAGCAATTTTGATTCCGTCAAATTCTTCAAATTTCTTATAATTGGTTTTGCTCCAAAGGAGATAAGCGATGATAAGCTTGTAGATATTATTAGGTTTTACTCCTTCACCCATATAGTATTCCAGACGTTTTTTCCAACGGATGATATTATAGAAAATTTCAGAAACAACGGCTCTGTCCTGGCTGCCCCATTTTTTGTTGGCTTTTAAAAGCCTTTCGATTACTTTATCGGCATATTTATTTTTCTCGAAAAATGTTTCCTGTAAAGCATCGTGAATTCCGATTGCTAAGTTTCTGTGAATAAGTTCCATAAATTGGGTTCTGCTATTTTGAATCTGCAAAAATACGAATTTAAGTTGAGATACGGGTTTTGTGTTTTTGGTTTCGGGATTCTCATTAAGAACAGTGTTTAAACTCGTATCGCGAAACTCACAACTCGTTTTAAAATCCTACCTTTGCAAAAAATTAAAAATATGAGTGATACTGTACTTTGTCCGAAATGCAGCTCGGAGTTTACCTATGAGCAGGATGGTTTGATGGTTTGCAGCCAGTGTTTCCACGAATGGGATCCTGCAGAAGCCGGAAATGATGATAAAATTCTGGATATTAATGGTAATGAACTGCAAAACGGAGATTCAGTGATCGTAATGAAAGATCTTCCGGTAAAAGGAGCGCCGAAACCGGTAAAAGCAGGAACTAAAGTGAAAAATATCCGTCTAAGACCAGACAGCGATCATAATATTGACTGTAAAATTGATGGCTTCGGAGCTATGGCTTTGAAATCAGAATTTGTGAAGAAAGCATAAAAAAAAGGAAAGAATTGGACAGTGTAATCTTTCAAAGACTCATTGCAGGACTGCTAATTTTGTCTTTAGGGCAGAAAGAGAATTAACCAAAAATTTCCTTATGCTGTGGAACTACAAATGTAAGAAAAGTTTAAATCCGATTCTTGTATTTGTAGTTTTTTTATTAAAATTTTAACAGTATAAGTAGAAGGAAATGTGATGGTTGCAATGTTTAAATAAATGAAATATTGACAGAAGCGCTCAGCTTTTCATCTGTATATAAAATAATTTCTTTATCCTTCGCTTTTACTTTATTCCAATAGTAATTTCCGGCAAATCTGCTTTCTAGAACTTCTGCCTCAATACCATTTTCGGAAATACTGATTTCTTTCGGATAATAAGAGAATTTTTTTAGACTGAAATCGGAGATTTCTTTTTCATTAAATATATTCACTTCTCCAAAAAGTTTGGCAACATAGGCATTGTAAGGACTTCTAAATGTTTCTTCAGGGCTATCATTTTGGATCAACCGTCCGTTTTGGAGCACAATAATCTGATCCAGCCAGGGAATAATATCCTGAAGTTCATGCGTAGAAATAATTAAAGAAATATTATTCTGTTTTACATAGGAAAACAGCTTTTCACGAAGTTCAATTTTTCTGGGGAAATCCAGATTGCTGAAAGGTTCATCTAAGATCAATAATTTTGGTAAAACGGAAAGCGCTCTTGCGATGGCAACTCTTTGCTGCTGCCCTCCACTTAAGTATTTGGGTAAAACATCAGCGTATTCAGAAAGTCCGACTACTTCAAGAAGTTCTGCAACCGTTTCTTTCTTTTGTGCTAAATTAATATTGGAAATAAATTTTCCTACATTTTCGGCAACGGTTGCGTAAGGCATCAGGTCAAAGTTCTGAGCAACAAACTTCATATCAGCTTCTCCGGGAACCAGGTTTCCTTTAGGACCAAATAGTTTTTTGCCATCAAAAATAATCTCTCCGCTTTCCCAATCCAAAAGGCCATACATCAAACTTAACAATGTTGATTTTCCGCATCCGCTTTCCCCGGCCAGAGCAATTATTCTGCCGGCTTCAAATCTCAGATTAAGGTTCTGAAACAGAGGCTTTTCTTTTGTATGGGAGAAGTATAAATTGTTTATTTCTAATAGCATACTACAAATGTAATGAAATGATATGTTTTAGGGAGCAAAGATTTTTTATTATATTAGCTGTAGTAAAGAAAATTTATGAAAATGAAGAAAAGGCTGTTTTTATTGGCAATTCCCACTTTTTTGATCACCGCTGTTACTATATCTTGTAACAAAGAAAAACCATTAGCAAGTGAGAGTAATGAAATCACTACTACAAAAGATGGTCATCAGTTTATTCTGGATACATTGAACAGTAGAGTGGAATGGAAAGGGTATAAAATTTTAAAATCTGAAAATACAAGTCATTTCGGAACGATAAAATTTGAAAGCGGAGATGTTACGATAAAAGATGAAAAGCTTGAAAGCGGGAAATTTGTAGCAGATATGAATTCTTTAACGTCTGTTGATTTAAAAGATGATGCCGATCAGCTGGAAAAATTAAACGGACATCTCAAAAGCGGCGATTTTTTTGAAGTTGAAAAATTCCCTACCGCTTCTTATGAAATCACAAAAATTACTCCTTTGGCAGAAGGGGATTATAATACACTTTTGGATGGCAATTTAACCATTAAAGGAATTACCAAACCTATCGCTTTTAAAGCGAACGTATCCGTGAAAGATGGAGTAGTGAGCATAGCAACCGAACCTAAAGATATACAGCGTGAAGAATTTGGGATAAAATTTCAGGCGCCAGTTGAAAACGGGGTGATTAAAGATGAGGTAACACTACAGATTAATGTAAAAGCTTTAGAAAAAAAATAAATTTTTATTTAAGAGAAATAAAATTATAGTCTGCCTCCAAAAAGTGGCAGATTTTTTTTAACAGTTTAAGGAAAATTATTCCGTTGAAAAATCGTATTTTTGCAAAACATTTTGAAAGGGTAAAACAATGATAGAAAAGATAGAAGAATTACTAGTTGAAGTAAACAGCTTCAGTACCACATCAAAAGAAGAAATTGAAAACTTCCGAATCAAGTTTAATGGTAAAAAAGGAATTCTGAACGATTTTTTTGAAAAATTCAAAGAAGTTCCGAACGACCAGAAAAAAGAATTCGGACAGAAGATCAATACTTTAAAACAGGCTGTGAATGTAAAGTTGGAGGATTTAAAAAATGCTTCAGCATCCTCTATTATTGTTGAAAAAGAAGATTTAACAAGACCGGCTTTTCCATTGGATCTGGGTTCAAGACATCCGATCAATTTGGTGAAAAACAGAATTATTGAAATCTTTAAATCTATAGGTTTTGCTGTAGCGGACGGACCCGAAATTGAAGATGACTGGCATAACTTTACAGCCTTGAATCTTCCGGAATATCACCCGGCAAGAGATATGCAGGACACTTTCTTCATCGAACAGAACCCTGATATTTTATTGAGAACGCATACTTCTTCGGTACAGATCCGTTATATGGAAGAAAATCAGCCGCCAATCAGAATCTTATCTCCTGGAAGAGTATTCAGAAATGAAGCGGTGTCTTCACGTTCACACTGTATTTTCCATCAGATCGAAGGTTTATATATTGATGAGAATGTAAGTTTTGCAGATTTGAAACAAACCATTCAGTTCTTTACAACCGAACTTTTCGGCAAATCTAGGATCAGACTGAGACCTTCTTATTTCCCTTTTACAGAACCAAGTGCTGAAATTGATGTATATTGGGGACTGAATTCGGAAACGGATTACAGAATTACCAAAGGAACAGGCTGGCTGGAAATTATGGGTTGCGGAATGGTAGATCCTGCCGTTTTGAAAAACGTAAACATTGATGCTGATAAATATTCAGGGTATGCTTTCGGAATGGGTATTGAAAGAATTGTAATGCTTCTTTACCAAATGAGCGACATCAGAATGTTCTTTGAGAATGATATCAGAACTTTGGAGCAGTTTAAAACATTATAAAAAAATTAAACTTAAATAAATCAAATCCTGTAAAAATTTAATTTACAGGATTTTTTATTAATTTTATTTTTACAAAAAAACAGTGGGAAAAAATGCTTGTAGAATCGTTAAACGTTAAGTCAAGGAAAACAATTCATTATGCGCTTATTATATGTATTTTGTTGATACAGCTCCTGATAGCAGGATATTTTTATAATGAGTTTATTCATAAGAAAAATCTGGCTTTTATTGAAAACCAGTTAAAGGATGTTCGGGTATTAGAAGGATTAACGGATAATTCCAGAAAAGAACTTCTGAATGCGCAGGATTATCTTCAAAAATATGTAACGAGTAATGACAGTACTTTTTTAAATTCTTACCTTACATCATTAAGTAAGCTGGGGAAAAATCTGGATAGCATTGGCTATTATGAAAATAAGTATGTAAAGTTAAAAAATACGTTAGCATTACAGAAAAAAGATTCATTACAGATCAAAAAATTAAAAGTGTTGATTGACTCTACCTATAATTTTTCTACTAAATCTAATCTTAAGCCCAATAATTCGTTTAAAATACAGAAATACACTCCGGAATATCATTTTGATAAGTTTGATTTAGAAACCAAAACATATACCGACACTGTAAAAAAGAAAGGATTGTTTGGAAGATTGGGAGACGCGATATCCGGCAAGGAAACAGTTCGTAAAGACAGTACTGTGGTTACGCTGAAACAGAGAAAAGCCCCAGTATCTTCATTAATGAAATCTGAGTTTGACAGTATCATGAATGTAGTGAACAATCATTATTCCAGAGAAGTGAAAAAAATTCAGGTGAATGTGACTGACAGCAAGACTGACCGTGATAAAATTTATAAAATGTTCAGCAACCTTCTGATGTATAACAATGGCCTGATGAATATTTATGAATCTGCTATTAAAGAGTCTAAATCGAGTCTTGAGAAGGAATATGAAAAACAGAATTCAAAAAATAATCAGGTCAGAAAATATCTGATATTCGGGGCGATGATTCTGATGTTTATTGTTTCAATTTTAATAATGTTGTTGACAAGAATCGCATTTATTTATGAACGGAAACTGAATGAAGCTAATCAGCAGATAAGGGAAAACCTGAATTTTAAGAACAGAATTTTAGGAATGCTGAGCCATGAGCTGCGATCTCCGTTAAAAATAATTGACCTTTTTATTAACAGAATTAATAAGAAAACAGATGATAAGAACATCAAGGAATACCTTAAATCTATAAGTTTCACCAACAATGCATTGCTTATTCAGGCTAACCAGATTTTAGAATATACTAAAAATCAGGCAGTGGAAAATAAGCTGAATCCGGTAGTTTTTAATCTTAAAAACGAAATCACATCCATTTTAAATGCCATTGAACCTTATATCGAAACGAGAAATAATAAATTAATTATTGAAGAGAATATCAATCCGGATCTTGTTGTTTTTTCTGATCACCGAAAGATCAATCAGGTTTTTATGAATATTCTGGGGAATGCAAATAAATTTACGGAGAATGGAGAGATTAAAGTTACAGTAAGGGTAGAACAACCAATCAATAAAAATATAGTTTCTTTAACTGCTGCAATAAAAGATTCCGGAAGTGGAATTTCCCCTTCTGACATAGAGAAAATTTTTGAACCTTATTATCAGGGAGTTTTATCCGAAGATGTTGAAAATTTGGGTGCAGGTCTTGGATTGAGTTTGTGTAAAGAAATTGTTGAATTGTACGACGGAAACATATCAGTATCCAGCGAACTGGGGAAAGGCACGACGGTTGTTTTTACAGTTAATCTAAATCTTACTGCATGAATCCACCAGATATTACAACCACCCGTTTTCTATTGGCAGACGATCACAGTCTGATAAGGCAGGGTATTATTTTTTTGTTGGAAGATTTTGAATTAGAGCATGAAATTTTTCAGGCATCCAATCTGCAACAACTCTTGGAATCTGTTAAAATGAATTCTATAGATCTTGCTATTATTGATGCTCACTTTCCCGATGGCAATAGTCTTTCTATCTTGGAAGAACTCAAAAAAATGAGACCGGAAATGAAAATCCTGATTTTTACGGGTATTGATGAAAGTACATATTCACTTAGATATTTAAATGCGGGAGCGGATGGTTTTCTAAGTAAAATGAATGAGGAAGAAGAAATAGAACAGGCCATCCGGAAAATGCTTGACTTTGGAGAATACATTTCTCCGCTTACTCAAGCATTATTAAAGAGTTCAATAAAAAATCCTCAGCTGATCAACCCTTTGTCAGCTTTAACAGAAAGAGAGCTGCAGATTGCCGAAATGTATGCTGAAGGCTTGGGAAATCTGGAAATAGCAGGGAAACTGGACGTTAAGCAAAATACGGTAAGTACGGTTAAGAAAAGAATTTTTGACAAACTTGAAATTGAAAACCTCGTGGAGCTTATAGAACTGATAAAAAACAATCAGTAATAGTTTTGTAGATAAATATCTACGAGCCATACGAAATATATCTACATTGTTTGTGATGGTTTTCTTTTTTGCTGTTGTTATCTTTGTATCAACATAAAGAAAGAAAATTATATTGTAAGAATGTATTTGATACTGTTTTGATTCTATAAACACAAATGATGAGAAAAAATCAAGATCGAATACACAAATGAAGAAAAAAAATGAGCCTCCGAAATTTTCGGAGGCTTTGTTTTTAATTACTGACCTAAGAAACAAAACGTAATTAAAAACTATATCATAAAAATTACTTCTATTATTAGCTTTTTATATTCTTTTTCTTTGTCCAGCTCTTCACGCGATTATAATCTAAAAAGTAAGTAAGCTTCAGTGAAAAATTATTTACAGTAGGTTCGCTAAAAAGCATATCGTAGTTTTTCGTCACATTTAGCCTGGACATCTCAAGATAATTTGAAGTCGCATTTCTGTATAATAAAGTCAGCTGACTTCCCGGAGCGAACCACCATGAAAATCTTAGGTCAACATTCCATGCGTTGTAAGTTCCGTTTAAATTCTTATTAAAAAGATCAGTTTCAGCTAAACCTCCATCCTGATTTAAAGTATAAAACTGTTTGTAGGTAACATCAGAAAAATAATGTCTGAATGTTAAAGTAAGCGCTGTTTTTTCATTAAAAGTATATTTAGAAGTCAATGCATTTTCGTAGGTGTTTCTTTGTCTTCTTCCGATGAAAATATCGGTGTCACTTTTTCCTGCAAAGCCGGTTTCATTATTACTAAAACTAGGATTAAAACTCCAGTTTACATTGAATCTATCGGAAAACCGGTAACGAAGTCCTAAATTGGTAAATACCTGATTTCTTCCCTTTTCGTCAAACGCATAATAATCTATCGTGAAATTATACTGCAGTTTTTTTCGGCTGTCACTTTCAAACCAAACCCAGGAATCAAAATATCCGGGAACTTTAAGATGTCTACCAAAAGTACGGGGTTCGTAAATATCATTCTGACCGAAAGGTGTATATTCAATTCCGCCACCGAAATTTCTAAAGCTCTTGTCTGTAAAACTATTATTATGATTGAAAATAAAATTCTGGAAGATAAAAGGTTCTAATCTATGATAATAATTCAGGTTGAAATTTAAATAGATATTGTTGAATGTTTTGGTAGGTTGCAAAATTCTGTATCCATACCAGGCATTATAATTCGCGAAGTTTGTTTTTGTTGAAAATCCAACATCATTAATATCCCAGTCTTTGGTTGTGAGATTTCCATTAAGGCTGAAACGGTGCTTTCCTGCAATTTTTTCCAGTCCGGTTTCTGCTTTTGTTCCGAATTTTGTTCCTTCATCCATTACCCAGCTTCCTTTCACGCTTCCGAAAGTTTTATACGTATTTTTCTTATTGTTGAGATCCCAGAGAAGTCCTGTTGCATTCGCATCCCTGAAATTTCCGTCTCTCGTAACATTTGTATTAATTAATGACACGGAAGAATTTCCGTTAAACCTTTGGTCAAAAACCAATACATTATAATTCGTCCATGGTTCTACCACTTCTTTTCTGGCTTCCCCGGTTTCATGATTAAAAATAGAAGCTTCCATTTTTTGAGTGACTCCATTGAAAAAGCCGATTCCCAGTCCTTTTTTCGTTCTTCCCGAAATTTTGAAAGCATTAAATAATTTTACTTTTGCAGGATATTCCGTGACCTCTTCATTGTCGTTGGTTACGGGATAACGTGACGGTTCTCCTCCAACTCTTCTCGAATAAAACATTCCTCCCTTGCTGAATAATTCAGTTCCTTCCGTAAAGAAAGTTCTCTGCTCGGAAAACTGCTGCTCAAAAGGAGTTAGATTTAAAATGGAATTATCAAAATTAGCCTGTCCGAAATCGGGAATTAAAGTCATATCGAAAGTGAAAGCATCGTTGATTCCATATTTTACATCCATTCCACCGTTAAAGCTTGACGTGGTTTTACCGTCAAAACTATTGACATAGGTGGAAAAGTAGGGAGTAAAAGACAATCGGGTAGGAGGATTGATGTTTTCAATTCCCTGTAAAACACCGTCAAAAAGAGTATAAGAGTTTTTGGCATTGTCTACGAAATTCCAGTCATAAGATGCTTTAATTCTCTGTATTCTTCTGAATATATTCATTCCCCATTCCTGAACATTGCTTTTAGGAAACCTGAGTTCTGAATATGGAATCTTTATTTCTACAGCCCAGCCTTTTTCATTGATTTTTGCACCGCTGTACCAAATGGAATTCCAGGTATCATCTTCGCCGTCTG